>CAVDRA010000033.1:0-11508 GCA_963611155.1 bacterium
AATCAGTTGAAACTGGCGGCCGCGACTTGTATATGAAGTTGGCAGGACTGGATTCTCCTGAAGATGTGCAGAAGTACAATCGTTGGGAAATTGTTGTGCCGCGCGATAAAGCTTGTCCTTTGAAAGAGAACGAGTGGTATGTCGAAGATTTGAAAACTTGCAGCCTTGTTTATAGCGAGGCAAAAGACGGATTGGCAGAAAAATCTGCGCCTAAGATTTTGGGTACGATCACAGACGTAATGGAAGGCGGTTCTGGAGACCTTTTGAAGGTTTTGCTGGCCGAGAATTGTGATTGTCTTAGTGATAAAGTCAAATATGATTCAAAAGGCAAAGTTCGGACGGTTTATATTCCATTCCGAAAAGAGTTTGTTGGAGAAGTTGACGTTAAAAACAAGATGATCCAGTTGATGCACCTCTGGATTCTGGAGTAATTCCATGAAATTTACTGTGCTGACCTTATTTCCTGAGATTCCGCGTGCTTTTTTTGAGACCTCAATCATGGCAAAGGCGGTTGAAAAGGGAATTATTGCCTACGATTTAGTGAATATCAGGGATTTTGCCTTTGATAAGCACAAAACTTGTGATGACAAGCCGTATGGAGGCGGAGCTGGTCAGCTTTTGATGGCCGAGCCTCTCGGGAAAGCGCTTGACAGTGTAAAAGCATACAGAAAGCACGTGATTTATGTTACGCCTTCTGGAAAACCTTTTTCGCAGGCTAAAGCGCAAGAACTTAGTCAGAAAGATGAAATCGTCTTTATCTGCGGGCGGTACGAAGGTATTGATCAGCGGATTATTGATTTGTACGTTGATGACGAAATTTCCATTGGAGATTACGTTATGTCGAGCGGGGAGCTTGCGGCAACTGTGATAGTCGATTCTGTTTATCGGCTTGTTAAAGATGTTATAACTCCTGAATCATTGGACGAGGAAAGTTATTCTGGCGGACTTTTAGAATATCCTCAGTATACGCACCCGGCCGTATACAAGGACTTGGCAGTGCCTGAAGTTCTGCTTTCAGGAAACCATGAGCTTATTCGAAAGTGGCGTCTGAAAAAGCGTATCCAAAAAACTCTTGCTAATCGGCCTGATTTGGTTTCGATGGCTCGGTTGAAAGGGGAGTTGACTTCAGAAGCCGAAAAAATGATTGAGGAACTGGCGGAACAGAATTCTTTGAAGAATGTCCGCAGCAAAAAGAGGAGAAAAAACAATGGATCTTATTAAGACTATTGAAGAGAAACAGAAGAAAGAGGGCGCTCTTAACTTCTCGGTTGGCGATACTGTAAAAGTCCACTTCGAAATTATTGAAGGAAAAACAAAGCGTATCCAGATTTTTGAAGGAATCGTTCTTTGTATTAAAAACGAGGGAGTACGCAAAACTTTCACAGTTCGCAAAACTTCTTACGGAGTTGGTGTTGAGCGTGTATTCCCTGTTTACAGCCCACGTGTAATCAAGGTAGAAATCGTTCGCCCTGCAAAAGTTCGTCGCGCTAAGCTTTATTATCTCCGCAACAAGATCGGTAAAGACACAAAAGTCAAAGAGCTTATCGGACAGAAAGCTGTTGAGTACCTTAACTGGTCTCGCGGACTTGCTGCTGCGGCAGAGGCAAAGGAAGCTGAGATTGTTGCTGCCGCAAAGGCTGCAAATGAAGCTGCCGAAGCTGCAAAAGACACAAAAAAGAAATAATTTTAGGCAATAAAGTCTACTAAAAAAAAGGATTTGTGATTTTTATAATTGCAGATCCTTTTTTTATGTCCTGTGCAAAAAATAATAAAAATGAGCAGCAAAATTCTGGTTTTAAATCAGCCGGTTTTACACAACAAAATATCCTCCGGGAAAAACTTAAATTCTTTTGAGCCTGGATCTACTGTCTTTGGGTGTGTTGTTTCAAAAAATTCTGATGGAACTTTTAACGTGAGCTTTGCCGGAAAAAAAATAAGCGTCCGCTCGAATTTGCCGCTTATGCCTGGCCAAACTTTTTCAGCGCGTGCAGCTGTAAAAAATGGTACTGTCTATCTTTCCTTGCTGGACGGAGCTTCGGCCGAAAATCTGACAAAAAGCATTGATGAAGATTTTGTCGTGAAATTCAATTCTGAAAATCCGGCTGGAAAACTTGATAATCAGTCTTCAGTTTTGCTGCAGTCGCTCGGCATTGAGCCGAATCTTCAAGCTTTTCGTCTTGTTCAGCTTATGAAACAAATGGGCATGAAAATAGATGTGGATTCCGCGAAAAAGGCTTTGAGAAATTCGGAAAATTTTGAAGCGGATGAAAAGGAAGAAGCTGCGCAGATTTCATTTCTTCTTGATAAAAAAGGGCTGAAAAGCGGCGAAAAAACTGTAAAGGCCGTCTTACGCGGTTTTTCCGGCGAAGAGAGAAAACGGAAAAAAAAGCATGATGAAGAAAATAATTTGCGTTTTGAAGCCAAAAATCCTGGTTTTGATAGAATTTCTGCGAAGTTCTTTTTAGAAAATTATCTCGAAAGCGTTGATTTCGCCTGCAAGTCGAACAGAATCGGGGCGCTTACAGCTTTTAATTCGTTAAAGCTGAAAAATACGAAAGGCGATTATAAAAATTCTCATCTGATTATACTTCCTTTTGAATGGAAATCTCAGAATTGTGTTGGAGATATTAGAGTTTTTCTTGATTACGATCTAAGAAATTTGAAAAAAATCGTCATAAATTGTAAAAAAAACGTGAAAAATCTTGTTTTTGTATTATACTTTAAGGCCAAGAAAGTTGAATCGCTGAAATTCGGATTCGATTTTTCTGTATCATCAAAAACAAAAGAAAAATATTCAGCTTTGCTTTCTAAAATTTTTTCAGAGATGCTGAAAAAATACGGTTGCGCTTCTGAAGTAAGAGCTTTTGAAGTCGCAGAATTTGATAAAATAAAAAATTTTGGTGCTGGGGATGAAACTATTGCGGTTGTCCAGGGGTTCGCTTGAAAACTGACGAGCTTAAGGCGGTTGCGCTTCGCTATCCTGAATGGGCGGATGCGCCTTTTATTTCTGCAAAGGCAAAAGGGCATGCGGCTAGGCAGCTTTTGAAAATTGCGGATGAAAACGGAATTCCAGTTGTGCAAAACGCTGAAATGGCCGATGTTCTTTCACTTCAAAATGCGGGGCAGCTTATACCGGAAGAATCTTACGCGGCAATCGCTGCTGTTTTTGCATTTATCGCAAAATTGAATTAAAGGGAGGTGCATTTTATGAGTAGCTTTACAAAAATCGATGCGAAAGACCTGAAAATTGGAATGAAATTTTCTGCACCTGTTTTCTTTGATGACGGGGAGAATATGTTCCTTGCAGAAAAAAAATCTGTAAAGCCTTATCATCTTGCTGTCATAAAACGCTGGGATATAAAATATTTTCTTACTTATGGAAGCATGATTTGTGACGGTTTTGGATTGGATGATGAGAGCCCTATTTACGAGCTTGAAGAGCTAGAGGAATGCAATATTGCCGAGCACTAAAGAAATCGGCGACTCAGGCGAAAACAGGGCTGTTTCTTTTCTAAAATCAAATAATTACACTATTGTTGCGAGAAATTTTCGGACAAGGCAGGGTGAAATTGATATAATAGCTCTGAAAGATGAAGTTCTTGCATTTGTGGAAGTTAAAACTTTGCCGAGCGGTAATTTTGAGACACTTTCCCACGAACTTAACGAACGAAAGCAGAAAAGAATTTTAGAAACCGCTAAAATTTTTTTGCTAAACAATCGACAATATAATAACAGCAAGGTTAGATTCGACGTCGCAGTAATTGATATGCCTGGTCTAGACACTGTTTATTATATTAAAAATGCTTTTTCGGAGTTCGTATGACTTCTTCTTCACAAACAAACGCTTTCGCTGCGGAATTTTCACCAAAAGTTCTTGAGCTGCGCAGAAAAATCCATGATTCTGAATATGTTGACTATGCAGTACAGAGAATTGCGCAGGTTTTGAGCCTCAAGATTGTTGAAGATAACGACCAGCGGATTAGAAGAGGCAGATATGAGTCGAAACGACAATAGACGTGGAAACAGAAATCACGGATGGGGTGGAAGAGACCGCAACGAGCGGAATGCAAACAGCAAAGCTGAGTTAGGGGAACGTGAGCGTTCATCAAAAAGCGACAGAAACTACAGAAACGAGCATTTTGACAGAAATGAACGTGGCGAGAGACGGAGTGACAGGCGTGGAGAACCGAGAAAGTCTTTTTCGGGAAGGGTGAATTCAAAAGAAATCCAGGAAAATGAAAGAGCGATACGCGCATTCAAGGAAAACGCTCCTGTCTGCGAGATTTGCGGTCAGCCAATTTCAGATATTTCAAGCGCGCTTTCAGGGAAAATGAATGGAAATCCTGTTCATTTTGACTGTGTTTTAAATAAAATCTCTGAAAATGAAAAACCAGGACCGAATGAAAAAATCACTTACATCGGACAAGGCCGTTTTGCGGTTATTTATTTTGAAAATCCGCGCGACACTAAGCATTTTTCAATCAGAAGAACAATCGAGTGGGAACCGCGTGAGCAGGAACGCGGCGCCTGGCGAAATGAGATGTCAGGGCTTTATAGCCAGGTAAAATAAATTTTAAAAGATAATAAAAAAAGGCTTCTCAATGAGAAGCCTTTGCCGGGAACCAGACTTGAACTGGCACGCCGGTATACGCTGGCGAGGGATTTTAAGTCCCTTGTGTCTACCATTCCACCATCCCGGCATTACATCGAAATGCAATAAGGATATATTATCAAAAATCATGATGTCTTTCAAGTAAGTATTTTTATTTATTGTTTTTTGCAAATTTTGTAGAATCATTTCATGTTCAGCGATACACATTTTCATTTTCATCATCTTGTTGAAGAGCGCGGCTTAAATGGCATGGAAATCTTGTCAGATTTGGCTAGGCGCGATACTTTTTTTGCTTTGGATATTGGGACAAAAAGTGGAGATTTGGAAGAAAGACAAAGATTAATAGAAGAAAACATTTTGCAGTTGCCGTCACCTGAGATAAAAGAAAAGTGTGACAGGATGGTTTTCTACACAGCGGGGATTTGGCCTGACATTGAGTCGATAAAAAATCGTGAGCAGGAGATTAAAAATCTTGAAAGCCAGATAAATTGCTTTTCAAGAAAAAACAAGCTTGTCGCAATAGGCGAGTGTGGGCTTGACCATCATTGGAATCCTGGCGGAGCGGACAACAGATGCGAGGAGGATTTTGACAAGAGCGTTTATGATGGCGAGCGGGAACTTTTTGAAATGCAGCTTGAGCTTTGCAGAAAATTTGATTTGCCTGTTGTTATTCATTCGCGGGATGCATTTGAGGAAACATTAGATGTTTTAATGAATATGAATTTTCACCGCGGAATAATCCATTGTTTTTCATATGACAAAAATGCGGCTAGAAATTTTCTGGATATGGGGTTTTTTATCGCTTTTGGCGGCGGTGCAACATACACAAAAAAATCAAAGATGGCTGAAATGACAGAGCTTTTGCGTTTTGTTCCTGATGATAGAATTTTGCTTGAAACTGATGCGCCTTATCTAGCACCTGTTCCGTACCGCGGAAAAACAAATACTCCTGTTTTAATTGAAGAAACTTACAAATTTATCGCCTCTGCACGCGGAATTCTAGCGGAGAATTTAAGTGGCATTGTCGATGAGAATATAAAAAATTTGTTTGGGCTTTGAGCTTGTGATTTTTTTGATTTATGATGGCGAAATTTTGCTTTTTAATATTTTTTGCCGCTGATGTTTTCAAAAAGCTCGATTTTGCCGTTTGTGTGGGATTCGAGAGTTTCTTTTAATTTGAATTCTTGGAGAAAATCCTGAGACAGATAGGTGTCGCCTTTGTATTCGGAAAAGAATGTTGTAAGGTAAAGAAAATTGATTTTTGAGCGGTATTTTTTTAAAGTTTTTGCTCCGCCGATTATGAAAATTTTTTTATTTTTCCAGGCTGTGTTTAATTGTGTTTTGTGTCCAGAAAGAAAATTTTCGAGATCTTTTGTAAATATGAAGCCGGAGCGCGTTAGGGATTGGAGTGGCGCGAAGCGTTCACAAGCCGCGCGGGAGGCTGCCTGTTCGGCTTTCGCGGCTTGTGAATGAAGCGGCAGCGGAACCACGGAAAGCCCGGCGACGCGAAGCGGCGCAACGCCCTGAAAATCAGATGATTCCACAACGTTTATCCTGTTTGGAAGCGGCGATTTAAAGCCTAGAAAAGTTTTGTAGCCCATAAAGATTATGTTTTCAGTTGTTAGACGCTTGAAATTTTCCATGTCCCATTTTGTTTTGGGGTCTGAGAGCCATGGAAGAGAAAATCCTGAGCCAATCAGGCTGTTTTTGTCACGGGCTAAAATTGCGTAAATCATATAAATTAAAAAGCTGGAAGGGAAGTTTTATTCCGCTTCCAGCAGGTTTTTAGATTTCAAGCAGGTCAGAGTACGCTTTTAGCGCGCCTTCTGTTTCATGAGCCAGGACTTTTTTTGCCAGCTTTTTTCCGAGCTGGACGCCTTCCTGATCAAAGCTGTTGACATTCCAGATAAATCCCTGAAACATGACCTTGTTTTCAAAATGAGCGAGAAGCGCTCCGAGCGATTTCGGGTTGAGCTGCTTTCCGTAAATCAGGCTTGAAGGACGTTCGCCTGAAAAGCTTTTGTTAGGATTTTCGTCTGCTTTTCCGCATGCGAAAGCTACAATTTGGGCTGCAACGTTTGCGTCGAGTTTTTTCTGGCTTGTCGAATTTTCAATAACAACGTCATTTTCAATCTGGCTTTCCTTGAATGCGATGAACTGAAGCGGAATTATATCAGTTCCCTGGTGCAAAAGCTGGTAGAATGAATGCTGGCCGTTTGTTCCCGGTTCTCCGAAAATTACAGGTCCTGTCGGATATTCGATTTTTTCTCCGAATCTGTTTACAGATTTTCCGTTCGATTCCATGTCGAGCTGCTGCAAGTGCGCAGGAAAGCGGCTTAAAGCCTGGGAGTACGGAAGAATGGCGGTTGCAGGATAATTCTGCACATTTCGCTCATAAATTCCGATTAGGGCGTCGAGCATCGCAGGGTTTTCTAGAAGATTCTTGTTTGTGTCAAGCTTGTCTTCTTCTGCGGCGCCTTTCAAAAAGTCATCGAAAACCTTCGGTCCGAAAGCAAGCGATAAAACGGCTCCGCCAACGCCGGAAGTTGAAGAGTATCTTCCTCCGATATAGTCATCCATATAAAAAGCTGCAAGATAGTCTGGATTATGAGCGAGTGGCGAAGTTTCTGAAGTTACGGCAATCATGTGCTTTGCTGGATTAAGACCGGCTTTTTTCAGCGCGTTTTTTACAAAGCTTTCGTTTGTCAAAGTTTCAAGAGTTGTTCCTGATTTTGAGACAAGAATAAAAATCGAGTGCGCAAGATCTGCAGTTTCGAGGACTGCGGACGCGTCATCAGGATCGACATTCGAGATAAATTCAGCATTCATCTTTAATGTGCCGTTTTTTTTTGCCCAGTTTTTAAGCGCAAGATACATTGCGCGCGGACCTAAGTCTGAGCCGCCGATTCCAATTTGTACTACTGTTGTGAATTTTTCGCCGGCAGCGTTCGCAATTTTTCCTGAATGAACATTTTCCGCAAATTCGGCGATTCTTTTTTGCTCGTTAAGATAAAAATCCCGCTTGTTCACACCGTCAGCATGCACGTCTTTTCCAAGCTGCCCGCGTGTAAGATGATGGAGAACGAGCCTCTTCTCTCCTGTGTTCACGACAGAACCGTTGTATGTTTCCGCGAATTTTTCGGAAAGCTCGGCCTCTTGAGCAAGCTCCTTTAAGACTTCAATGACTTTTTCATCAACTTGTTTCGCAGCGTAGTTGTATGAAAGCCCTCCGCCCATTTTTACAGAATATTCTGTAACTCGTTTAGCGCCGTTTTCTCCGCCAAGATTTTCATTTACAGAAACGGCTCCTCTTAAAGATTGAAGCTTCTTGAAAGACGAAAGCTTGTCCAAATTTTCCCACGTGATTGCCATTTTTTTTTCTCTACCTCTCATAAAAAGCCGCCGAAAAAACGGCTGGAAGATACTCATCCGAAATAATTTCTGAGCTGGCTTTTTTAGTTGTTCCGCAACAAGAAACAACCGTTGACAGGAAAGTTTGCACCGCAAACTTGTGAATAAAAACTTTGACACCATTTCAGGCAAAGTTTTTATTACACCTCCTTTTATGTGAAAATTATAGCATAAATTTTGGCAATTTGAAATTTTGGCCGATTTTATATTTTTCTGCGAAATCTAGACTTTATCAATTTGCCTGAGCAGCGGAATGATTTTTATTATTTTTTTATATCGAACAGTCAGAATGAGGAATTTTCACATTCATCTTTGATGTGTGGCTGCGCAGCATTTCGCCCATGGTGCGCCAGCCAAGCTCTGCGCATTTTACACGGGACGGCATATGCTTGATGTCTTTTAGCGCGCTTGCCTCGTCAAGCTCCTCAATTTCTTCTTCTGTCGCTGTTCCCTGAATCATTTTCATGAAATTTTCAGAAAGCCGGAGAGCTTCTTCCTTTGTTTTTCCGATTACACAGTCAAGCATCATGTCGCAGCTTGCCTGGGAAATTGCGCAGCCTGAGCCTGAAAATGAGCCGTCAGCGATTTTTCCGTCGTCATCGACTTTTAGATTCAAAGTAATATTATCGCCGCAGCTTGGGTTTACGCCCTGCAAAGTGATATTCGCATCCGGGAGCGAAGTTTTATGTTCCGGATTTATGTTATGCTCATTTAAAATTTCACGGTAAAGTTCTTTTAGTTCCATAGAAATAAAGATAATCAATTTTCCGATTTTTTTCCATAAGGGCAAGAAAAAAGCAAATTCGGATAAAGAATAACGAAGGTCGAGCGCATTTTTGGAAATCTCATAAAAAAACAAGATATGCGCGCGTTTTTTGGGGAATGCGGAAAAATGAAAAAAAGTTCTGCCGCTACCGTTTTCTTTGCATTGTGAATGTGAATTCTGCCCATTTTCCGAATTCGCTTTCGGCTTTTAATATTCCGCCGTGTTTTGCGGCGATTGTTTTTGCGATTGAAAGGCCCAGACCGTATCCGCCTGTTTTTCTATTGCGGGAACTGTCCGTCCTGTAGAATCTCAGGAAAATTTTTTCAAGCTCCTCTTTTTTGATTCCGTTTCCAGTGTTGCGCACTTTATAGACCGCATTTTGCTTTTCAGAAAAAACTTTCACGCTGATTAAAGCTCCGGCGTCAGAATTTTTTATTGCATTGTCAACTAAAATCACAAAAAGCTGCTTTAAGGATTTTTCTTCTCCGCTGCATATGATTCCTTTTTGAATATCCATTTTTAAGGTCATTCCGCTTTCAAAAGCGACCGCCTCAAACGGAAGAACTGCGTTTTCTGCCGCGTTTGAAAAGTCGAAGTCGCTTTTTTGAAATTCGAGCCTGTCCGCATCGTCTCTCGCAAGAAAAAGCAGATCGCGCACAAGCTCGCTCATTCTAATGTTTTCATTTTTGATGTATTGGAAAAATTTGTTTGAATTCAGCTTTTCATCGGAAGAAAGAACGTCAATATTAGCTCCGATTACCGCTATCGGCGTTTTCAGCTCGTGCCCTGCGTCTGCGACAAATCTTCTTTGCCGCTCAAAATAAATCATGGCCTGCTTGACTGCGATTTTTGAAAGAACGATGGAAATCGCAAAAGAGACAAGGAGAATTCCGAAAATCGCAAGCGAGGCGTAAATGCGGAACTGCTGGATCAGCTCAAAATCTGTAGTCCGGTTCAGAATGCAGATTAAAAACGTTCCGTATTTTGCCTCTGTTTTTAGATATTTAAAGTTTCTTACAGTTCCCTTTTCCTGTTTTTCTGAATTTATCATGAGTACAATCTGTGAAATTTCACTTGAAGTGTAGCTCAAAGGAAAATCCGTGATGATTTCATTGATTGCGCCCGAATACGAGACATTCACCGCAAAATAATTCCTGATTTCGTTCTGCGCATCCATGCCGTTAAGATCGTCGAGCCCGAAACCTGGAAGTCCGCTCTGCGGAAAAAACTTTGTGTTGTGCTCTTTCGGCGGAATAGGTCTGTGTCCTTTATTTTTTGCGAGCTGCTCAAGAAAATTGTCAGTCTGCCTGTTCACATTTGCTGTAAGCGCAATATTGAGCACAAAAAAAATTCCTAAAAGAATAAACGCCTGCACCGCAATAATTGTGATGATTATTTTGATTCTAAGGCTGCTGAAAATTTTCATTTTTTTCTATGTCCCTTTGTGTGCCGCCCTTAAGCCGCTCTTAAGCCGCCCTTGAAAAACGCCAGCTTTTATTTCGTTTCCATAAGAAAAATCGCGCCCTAGCGGGTCTCGTCTTCAAGTGAATAGCCGATTCCCCGCGCCGTTCTGATTCTAACCGCCACTTTCAGGTTTTCAATCTTTTTTCTGATAAACGAAATGTAAACTTCCACATTATTGTATTCCGCGTTCGAGTCTCCTCCCCAAATTTTATCGATAAGCTGCTCTTTTGTGATAATCTGGTGCGGATGCTCAAAAAGGAGGTCAAGAATTTGATATTCCTTTAGTGAAAGCTTTATCGCTTTTCCGTCAGATGACTGAAGCTCGCAGTTTTTCTTGCTTAAAGTCAAGTCTCCAAAAGCTGTCGAATCGTTTTTCACGTCGCCCTTCCGTCTCGAAAGCGCCCTCACGCGGGCCAAAAGCTCGTCCGTTGAAAAAGGCTTTGTAAGATAGTCATCCGCCCCCGCGTCAAGGCCTGCAATCTTGTCTGAAATATCATCTTTCGCGGTCAAAAGAATCACCGGCACATTGTTGTGATTTTCCCGCAGCGTCTTTAAAATTGTGATTCCGTCAATTCCTGGCAGCATAATATCAAGAATTATCACGTCATAAATCTTGGATTCAGCATACCGGAGCCCGTCCGTTCCTGTCAGAACCGCGTCTATATTGATTCTGTTCTTTTTAAAAATCTCCGTGAGCGCCTGGCTCAATCCGCTTTCGTCCTCGACTAGCAAAACTCGCATAAAATTTCCTCCGTTCACCTTTCAATTATAATCCAAAATCATTAAGAAATATTAAAATAAATTTAAATTAATCTTAAACTGAAAATCAGGAGCGGCCTTTCCGTGCAGTTTTCGCTGTTTTCTTTTCATCGCAAAATATTCTGCTTGTCCCCCCGCTATCCGCGGCCAGGCCCTCATGGGCACGCTTCGCGTCCGCTACTATCGGGGCTAGGCTCTTCTTCATGCGCTTTGCTTTGAAAAAAATGTTGAGCAGCCTCATGTCGCGATTCATCCTGCGCTTGCCTTTTCCGATAAATCCTGAAAACTATTCTTTTTTTATCCTGAATTCTATATAATTTCCCAAAAAATATTCTGAAAAAAATCTGTTTAAGACAGGGGTGAATTATGTCAAAAATCCAGATGAAAAATGCAATCGCCGAGCTTGACGGCGATGAAATGACTCGCGTTCTTTGGGCTGTAATCAAGGAAAAACTTCTCGAGCCTTTTATCGACTTAAAAACTGAATATTACGACC
>CAVDRA010000034.1:0-11399 GCA_963611155.1 bacterium
GTATAGGCCTGCGTTTATTCCTGCGACGAGACCTTGCCCTGCCGCCTCCTCATATCCTGAAGTTCCGTTTATTTGCCCTGCATCGAAAAGTCCTGCCACTCGTTTTGTCTCAAGGCTTGCAAAAAGCTGCGTTGGCTCAACGTAATCATATTCAACGGCATAACCCGGACGCGCAACATGGCAATTTTCAAAGCCCGGCAAAGTCCTTAAGAAAGCGTCTTGAACTTCTTCCGGCAATGAAGATGAAAGTCCATTAAGATAAATTTCGTCGGTTTGAAGACTTTCCGGCTCCACAAAAAGCTGATGGCGCTCGCGTTCTGCAAATCTCATAACCTTGTCTTCAATTGAAGGGCAGTAGCGGGGACCAACTCCATGAATTTTTCCAGAATAAAGCGGAGAACGGCCAATGTTTTCCCGGATGATTTCATGCGTTTTTGAATTTGTGTATACGAGATAACAAGGAACCTGCGGCCGGTCAACTTTTTCGTCATCGAAAGAGAACGGCACAATTTCCTCATCTCCAGACTGAATTTCAAGATTTGAAAAATCGATTGTGTGCTTTAAAATTCGCGGCGGAGTTCCTGTCTTCAATCTTCCGGTTGTAAAACCTAGCCTGTTAAGCGACTGCGTCAAGCCGAATGCGCCTTGCTCGCCGATTCTTCCGCACGGAGCGTCGTATTCACCGATAAAAATGCGCCCGCCCAAGAACGTTCCTGTTGTCAAAACGCAGGCGCGCACCGGAATTACTCTTCCTCGCTCTGTAACAACCGCTGTTATTTTCTGCCTTTTTCCGGATTTTGCGGCTTCTGTTAAAAGCGAAGTTTCCGCGCTTTCGCCTGGAATTTGGCCTTTCTGAAGACTCTCAGAAGGCGGCAAAGGTGTTTCTGTCTCAGTCGTCAAAACATCAACGACAGTATCCATCAAAGTGTAAAGATTTTCAGTCGTTTCAACTGTCTGCCTGGCAAGAGACGAGTAAAGCAGCTTGTCGGCCTGGGAGCGCGGTGACTGAACCGCAGGCCCGCGGCTTTTATTCAGCATTCTAAACTGAATCATTGATTTATCGATAAGCTTTCCCATTTCACCGCCGAGCGCGTCAATTTCTCGCACGATATTTCCTTTCGCGATTCCGCCGATTGAAGGGTTGCAGCTCATTCTTGAAATTGAATCGATAGTCTGCGTTATTAAAATCGTCTTTAAGCCCATTCTTGCAGAGGCTAGAGCCGCTTCGATTCCGCCGTGTCCGCCTCCGACAACTGCCACGTCATAAAAATCATAAAATCCTGACATAAAAATCCAACTAAAAACCAAGAATAAAATAGTGAATGTTTTTCCGGGCGCTCCTGCGCTGCAGGCCGGGTGTTTCAGGGTTCCGCCATTCGGCTTCATTCTTCCGTGAAGTTCCGGAGCAAAAATCCCGGGCAAAGCTGCGGCACTTCACTACAGAACAGCTTCGCTGCCCTTGCACCCCCTAGCGCATTAGCTTTTCCCGTGTTTGCCTTGATTCCGCTTGAGTTTCTCTTGCGTTTTTCACATCAAAAATCTCAGTTTTTTCCTTAATTTAATGAAAATCTTTGAAAATTATATCGTTTTTATGAAATGTATACAAATTTTGAAAGCAGTTCAAAATTTCCTTTTAGATTTTTGAAAAATACGTTAAATTTAGTCTATTAAGAGGACTGCTATGAAAAAATCTTTTGCCTTATTTTTGGGAATTACGTTTGCCGCTTCATCTTTGCTGATTTCTTGCGGCTCGACATCTTCTGCCGCTGCCGTAAAAGAATCTTCCGAAACTGAAAATGTTCCTGAATTTGTCCGAAAAGAGCTGCCTGAAAACATGCGTGTAGGCGCAAAAGGCGACCGGAAAGTAAAAACAGAAACCGATCCTTACGTTGTTTCTGTTATTGACGAAACAAAAACGAAATTTATTCAAAGCTTTTTTACCGATGGCGAAAAGCAGATTACGCTTGAATACAGTCTTTTTATTCCAGAAAATCTGGATTATTCAAAAAAATATCCGCTGGTAATGTATATTCCGGACGCTTCCGGAGCAAGCAAGACTGCTAAAGAACTTGTTGAGCAGTATTTTGGCGCTGACATTTGGGCTTCAAAGGAAGTGCAGGATAAGCACGAATGTTTTGTTTTCATTCCCGCGTTTTCTGAGATTGTGGCGGATGACAACTGCGATATTTCAAATGAGGTTGAAGTCGCTGTGAAAGTTATCAGCTCGCTTGTTCAAAACTATAATGTCGATGCAAGCCGAATTTACGCGAGCGGGCAGTCCATGGGCTGCATGACAAGCCTTTATCTCAATTCAAAATATCCGAATTTGTTTGCGGCTTCACTCTTTGTTTCAGGTCAATGGTGGGTTTATTCGCTTTCGCCTCTTAAAGCTGCAAAATTTTTCTACATCACCGCGGAAGGTGATGAAAAAGCTTTTTCCGGTCAGACAGATTTGATGAATTATTTTGACAAACGCAAGGTTTCTTATTCTTATGGAAAGTGGAGCGCTCAGGAACCAAGCGAGGTTCAGAATGGAAATGCGAAAAAACTGATTTCAGAAGGAAAGAATGCAAATTTCATTACATTTGAAAAAGGCACTGTTTTGACTGGCGAGGAAAAAATGGAGCATATGGCTTCGTTCAACTATGGCTACAGAATCGAGGCTGTGCGTGACTGGCTTTTCGATCAGAAAAATCAGAATTCGTTTTTTGAAAATTTGATTAACGCAAAATAGTTTTTGCTTTATTTGATTCTGGCGGATTTTTGATTTTTCGGCTTTTTCAATTGTTTTAGCAATGAAAAACAAGCCGCAAAATTAGAATGCCGCCATTTTTTTTGCAGTAATTACAATAAAATATTAAAAACGCTGGCGGCAGTTCAGAGATACATTCATTTTCAAGCAAAATCCTTTTTTGATTGCGCTGCAATTTTGCCTTGATAAACGCTCTATTTTCTTTCATGATGACTAATTTTTTTGTTTCTTTTATAATCTGAAAATTATGAAAATTGCAAAGTGCCTTTCTGCGCTTTTTTTTGCGTTGTTTTTGTCTTTGTTTTCGGGCTGTTCGGGGGTGTTTGGCGGCTCGCTTGGCTATAGTGTTCTTTTATGGAGCAATTCTGAGCATAATGTTCAGGACGGGACAATTTTAAAAGTCTACATCAAATCAAATATTTCTCAGGTTTATGTTGTTTCATTTCCAAAATCAAAAGAAAAATTTGAAATTCCGCTTTGGCAGATTACAGAGCCGGAGTCAAAACGAAAGGCGTTGCAGTACAAGGCGCGTTTTGCCGAGTTTGCGCATACTTACGCTTCTGTAAAGCTCGACGGGCTTCCGATCCGCGAAGAAGCGGTAAATACTTCAAAGCAGGTTTACCGTTTGCGCGAGGGCGAAATTGTGCGCTGCCTTTACAAAGGAGAAGGCTCTGCTGTAACAAACGGGCACGGAAACATGAGCGGCGAATGGCTTCGTGTTTTGACAAGTACAGGAACGGTTGGCTGGTGTTTTTCCCATAATCTTGAGCTTTTTGAGGCTGGAATTGATGTTTCGTTCAAGAAAAACATTGACGATTCTGCGCCTGCTGAGGAAAATTCTGTTGCCGCGGAAATTGAAAACCTTATGCTAAAAAAATGGTATCCTGAAAATTTTGCGGAAATGATAAAAAACCGGAGAATAAATCCTCAAAAAATGAAGCTTGAATACGGATTTGACTTCGGAATTCTGACGACGAGAACAGAAACTTCTGTTGAAAACGGCGAAACTGTTGAAATTGAGATTCCGATTCCTTCGTCAGAAATTGTTTTGTCCGGAAAAGCTTCTTATCATGATGAAAATGAATCTCTTGAATGGAATTTCACTGACATTGTGAAAAATTCTAAAAATGAATATGAATTCAAATCTTCAAGCCTTACTATGAGCGTCCGCGGCAATTCTGCCGTTCTTCAGTATATGGAAGGCGGAAAAGTCAAAATCATAAATCTTGTTGCTATTTCTGAAAATATCGGCGCGCTTGTTCAAAATGAAATTGAGCGCCGTCAGCAGGAGCTTGAAACGATTTTTGAGGCAGGACCGGAATTTAAAAGCTCAAGCTACGGAACAATAAAATTCAGCAGTTTTGATTCTTTGCGATGGACTGGCTACCGTCTTTTGGTGCCTTCGGTGATTTCAAAAAATGCGAAAGATGATGTTGAAGTTTCTATCGAGTATTTTATTCCAAATTCGCTGAAATCTTCTTTTGATGGAGTTTTGACGATGAAATTCTCCGGCATGGAAGACAAAATCAATTTCTTTTACAAGCTTACCGACATAGGATTACGCCTTGAGGACGCTTCGCAGGCGACTTTCCGCGAAGATTTAGTTTCTGCGAGAGGCTCTAGCCCGATTGTAATGTTTTTCGAGAAAAAATAGGAAAAAATTATGGCATTTGTGCAGTTTTCTCAGGTTTCGCTTGCTTTTGGCGACCGCGATATTTTAAAAAAAGTTTCTGTGAACCTTGCAAAAGGAAGCAAGGCCGCTCTTACTGGCGCAAACGGAACAGGAAAATCAACTTTGATAAAAGTTATGGCGGGGCTTATTCAGCCTGACGAGGGTGTCCGTTCCGTTTCAAAAGATGCTAGAATCGCTTATCTTCCGCAAAGCGGGCTTACTCATCATGGGTGCTCGCTTCGGGAAGAGGCTGACAAGGCTTTTTCTTTTGGCTATGAGCTTATGGAAGAGCTGGACAAAATCGGCGACGAGCTAAAATCTGGAGATGGAAACCAAAATGCGCTTCTTGAGCGTCACGACAAAATTCTAAATGAGCTTGAAGATTCTGGCTGGAACCGCAGAAATGTGATGGCTGAGCAAGTTTTGACGGGACTTGGTTTTTCTCATGATGATTTGGACCGCGCCTGCGAGGAATTTTCCGGCGGATGGCAGATGAGAATCGCGCTGGCGAAAGCCTTGATGGTCAATCCTGATATTTTGCTTCTGGACGAGCCTACAAACTATCTTGATATTGAAGCTCGTGCCTGGCTTGAAAATTTTCTGGGCAATTTTAAAGGCGGTTTTTTGCTTGTTTCTCACGACCGTTATTTTCTTGATCACACAATAAACGAAGTTTACGAGCTTTTTAACGGAGAGCTTCATCGTTATCCTGGAAATTTTACACATTATGAAAAAGTCCGCGAGGTGGAGCTTGAAACATTAATTAAGGAATATGAAAAACAGCAGGAAGAGATTCAGCATCTTCAGGAATTTATCGACAGGTTCGGGGCAAAGGCGACAAAAGCTGCTCAGGCGCAGGAGCGACAGAAAATGCTCGATAAAATTCTGGAGCATGAGATTGTGATTCCTGAAAGCCTAAAAAAAATTCATTTTAAATTCCCGCCGGCTCCTCATTCAGGGCGGCTAGTTGTAACGCTGAGCGGAATCACAAAATCTTATGACGGAAAGCGGAATGTTCTTGAAAATCTTGATTTGGTCGTAGAAAATGGCGACCGGCTTGTTGTTGCTGGCCATAATGGAGCTGGAAAATCAACTTTGCTTAGAATAATTGCCGGGGCAGACAAGAATTTCAAGGGAGAAGTTAAGCTTGGAACTGGTGTTTCCATCGGATATTTTAGTCAGGACAACGCCGAAACCTTAAAAGGCGGAGCGACAATTCTTGAAACAATTGAAAACGCGGCTCCGACTGAGCTCGTTCCGAAGGTGAGAGATATGCTAGGCGCGTTTTTATTTCGCGGAGACGATGTTTTTAAAAGTCTTGATGTCCTTTCTGGCGGCGAAAAGGCGAGAGTTGCGCTTCTAAAGCTTTTGCTTCGTCCTGTGAATCTTTTGATTCTCGACGAGCCGACTAACCATCTTGATATGCACTCAAAAGATGTGCTTTTGGAAGCTCTAAAAGATTTCGGCGGAACAGTGCTTTTTGTTTCCCACGACAGGGGATTTATCGAAGATTTGTCTACCCGTGTTTTGGAGCTTGCTCCCGGAAAGCACCGGATTTTTCCTGGCGACTATAAATATTATATGCAGCGTCTTGAAGACGAGGCTAACGGAATTGTTGTGAGCGGAGATTCCGGAAAAGAGGCAAATGCGGCTGAAAAAATTAGCGAGGAACCATCTGATTCAAAATCTCAAGCGAAACTTAACTGGGAAGAGCGAAAAAAGCTTGAAGCTGAAAAACGAAAGGTAGAGAAAACTGTAAAAACGCTTGAAGATGAAATTTTAAAAACAGAAAACGAGAAAAAAGAAGAAGAAAACAAGATGGCAAATCCTGATGTTTACTCGAACGGCGAAAAAGCGAAATTTGTTCAGAAAAAAATCGAGGAGCTTTCTGTAAAGCTCGAAGAGCTGAACGAAAAATGGATGGAAGCTGCCGACGCTCTCGAAAAATACAGTTGACGCTAAAAAATCGCAAACTAAAAATTCTTTGACAAATGCGATAAGCAGATTCAATATTTAAACGATGAAAATTTCTGAATTCTGCTTGGGCGGCAACAAAAGCGATAATAAAAGCAGCGAAATAAAAGGCTGGACAGTTTCAAATGGAAGCGCGAGTTTTTCTGCGGTCGAATTCGGATGCACAATAACAAATCTCTTTGTTCCGGATAAAAACGGCCAAAAAATTGATGTTTTGCTTGGATTCGACGATTTTGACGGCTGGAAAAACGGAACTGCCTCGCATAATGCTGTTGTCGGGCGCTTCGCAAATAGAATCGGGGGCGCTTCGTTCATTCTCGGCGGAAAAAAATATCTGCTTGATAAAAATAATGGAGAGAATTGTCTTCATGGCGGTTTTTTCCGCTTCGAAAAACAGATTTGGAAAGGCGAGCCGTTCAAAACTGATGATGAAGGCGGAATCGTTTTTTCTAGGACAAGCCCTGACGGCGAGCAGAATTTTCCTGGAAATTTGAAAGTAAAAGTTATTTACAGCCTAAATAAAAAAAATCAGCTGAAAATCGAATATTTTGCAGAAACTGACGCTCCGACACCTGTAAATTTGACAAACCATGCATATTTTAATTTGGATGGAGAAGGCGATGTTCTAAGCCATATTGTCTGTCTTGACTCTGAAAAAATTCTGGAGCTAAAGAACATGATTCCGACCGGAAAAATTCTTGATGTTTCGCTTCATGAAAATAAAGCTTTTGATTTTAGAAATCCTAAAAAAATTGCCGAAGACTTTTCTTCCGTAAAAAAAGATCCGGCAACCCGAGGCTATGATCACTGCTTTGCCACAAAGGCCGATGAAACAAAAATTATATTTGCGGGTTTTTGCGAAAGCGAAAATTCTGGAATTAAGATGAATATTTACACGAATCAGCGGGGAATTCAGCTTTATACAGGAAATTGGCTTAACTGCAGGGGAAAAAACGGAAAAAATCAGCATGCGCAAAGCGGAATCTGTTTTGAAGCGCAACGTTTTCCGGATTCTATGAATCATGAAAATTTTCCCGGCTGCATTTTGCATCCTGGAGAAGAATATCATCAGACCACGATTTATGAATTTCCGGCGCAGTCTTAAGATTTGCAAAAATTAGAAATTGTGGAAAATTCGCTGTCAAAAAATAAAATATCTCGAAAAAAATGGAGAAAAACATGAATTCGCTTACAAAAAAAGAATATTCGCCAAAAGAGCTTCTCGATGATTTTTTGAAAATGTACGGAAAAAGCAATGAAAATGTGCGGGTTTTCTCGGCTCCTGCAAGAATCAACATAATTGGAGAGCATATTGACTATAACGGCGGAAAAGTTTTCCCAGCTTGCATAAACCGTTGTCTTTACCTTGCGGTACGAAAACGCGCGGATTCAAAAATATTCTATAATGACGCGAGATTTCCGGGAAGTTTTGAATTTGATGTGAATGACAATTTTTGCTATGACAAAAAAAATGACTATGCGAATTATCTGAACGGAATTTTAAGCCAGCTGAAAGAAAACGGACATGAATTTTCTTGCGGATTTGAAATTTTGATTGCTTCGAATATTCCTGCAGGCGGCGGAATTTCATCTTCTTCGGCTTTGGAATGTGGCTTTGCGTTTGCTATGAGCGAGCTTTTCGGATTTAATCTTAGCCGAGCGGAAATTGCGAAACTTGGGCAGATGAGCGAGCATCGTTTTATGAATGTGAACTGCGGAATCATGGATCAGTTTATAATTGCTACCGGAAAGGAAAACACCGCGGAAATGCTTGATTGCGCGACTCTTGATTTTGACTACGTTCCTTTGAATCTCGGAGATTACAGATTCATAGTGATGAACACAAACAAGGTGCGGAAACTTTCGGATTCAAAATACAATGAGCGCCGCAGCGAGTGTGAAAGCGCGCTTGGAATTTTGCAGAAAAGCGGAGTCAAGATTAACGCTCTCTGCGATTTGACTTTTGAAGACTGGAAAAAATGCAAATCTTTTATAAAAGACGAAAAACTTCAAAGGAGAGCCGCCCATTGTGTTGAAGAGAACAGCCGTGTTTTGGCCGCGGCCCAGGCTTTGAAAAGCAATGATTTGAAAAGGCTTGGCGAGCTTATGAATGAAAGCCATAAGTCGCTGCGCGATAAATACGAAGTAAGCGGAGAAGAGCTTGACGCGCTTGCCCAAAGCGCATGGGAACAGGAAGGCTGTATTGGAGCTAGAATGACAGGAGCCGGATTTGGAGGATGCGCAATTGCGCTTGTGCAAAAGGAGAAAATTGATTCTTTCATAGAAAACGTGCAGACGCTCTACACAAAAAAAATCGGTTATTCTGCCGGCTTTTTTGCATGCGAGTCGGGAGACGGTGTAAAAGAAATTTAAAGCTTCCAGAATGAATTTTACGGCGAAATCTGTAAGAACGCAGGTGCCGCCGTTTTTTTAACCGGAGCGGCTTAGGGATAGTAGCGGCAGCGAAGCTGTTGCGGAACGGAGCTTGCGCAGTGGAGCAATGCAACCGCGGATAGCCCGGCCCGAAGCGTAGCGGAGGGAAAGCCCCAAAATTTTGAGTTAAAAAGAGAGAAAAAAATTAAGAAAATTTTTGATGATTTTTCTGGGCGATTTTATTATCTTTATGAAAACCTGAATTTTTGGAGGAAACATGATCAAAATTTACGGCTCGTCGCTTTGCCCGGATTGCATTGCGTGCAAAAAATCTTTTGATGCTGAAAATGTAGCCTATGAATTTAAGGATATTAGTTCTGATTTGAAGGAGCTTAAAAATTTTCTCTTGCTTCGCGATTCAAATCCGAAATTTGAAAAGGCTAAGCAGAAAGGTCTGATTGGAATTCCGATTTTGATGACGGAGGACGGGACCTTTACTTTTAAATGGCAGGATTTTGTGAAAAATCCGCTTGGAACTGAAGATTGCGGCGATAATGTTTGTGGAGTGAAAATTTAAATGACTAAAGATTTGACAGTCGGGCATCCGCTTAAAATTATTTTTTCGTTTGCTGTGCCCGTTTTTTTAGGCTGTCTCTTTCAGCAGTTTTATAATCTCGTTGACACTATTATTGTAGGGCAGTTTTTGGGCGTAAAAGCGCTTGCGGCTGTCGGGTCAACTGGAAGCCTGAATTTTTTGATTATCGGATTTTGCATGGGGCTTTGCTCTGGTTTTGCGATTCCGGTCGCGCAAAAATTTGGCGGCGGAGATTATACTTCAATGCGGCAGCTGGTTTTTAATTCTTGGATTTTGATTTTGATTTTCTGCTTTGTTCTTACGATTCCATCGGTTGTTTTTTGCAGATCTCTTTTAGTTTTGCTTAAAACTCCGGAAGACGTTCTGAACATGGCTTATTCGTATTTTGTGATTATTCTGGCCGGAATTCCTGTAACGCTTTTTTATAATATTCTGGCCGGCGTGATCCGCTCTGTTGGAGACTCGAAAACTCCGCTTTATTTTCTGATTATTTCCGCGCTTTTGAATATTGTTCTCGACCTTATTTTTATCGCGGTTTTTAAATGGGAAATTCCAGGAGCGGCTTATGCGACAGTGATTTCCCAGGGCGTTTCTGGCATTCTGTGCTTTTTTTATATGAAAGCAAAATTTGAGATTTTGAGATTTAGGGGCGAGGATAAGGTTTTTAGTTCCAGAAAAGTTTTGAATTTGCTGGGAATAGGACTTCCGATGGGCTTGCAGTATTCAATTACTGCGATAGGAAGCGTAATTTTGCAGTCTGCGGTGAATATTCTTGGCTCAATGTATGTAGCTTCGGTTGCGGCCGCGCAAAAAATCACAGTTTTCTTTTCGACGCCTTTTGATGCGCTTGGCACAACAATGGCGACTTATGGAGGGCAGAATGTCGGCGCGAAGAAATTTGAGCGGCTGAACTCCGGGCTTTTCTGGGGCTGTCTTGTCGGATTCATTTATTCTGCTCTAGGATTTTTGTTTATGTTCTTTTTCAGCGAGAATCTGGCGATGCTTTTTATAAGCAAGAATGAGACTGCTGCTGTAATCGCTCAGATTGCGGAAAACGTGAGAATGTTTTTGCTTGCGAACAGCGGATTTTACTTTTTGCTTACGCTTGTGAACGCGGTTAGATTTATGATTCAGGGAATGGGATTTTCCAGGACAGCGATTTTTGCCGGCGTTTTCGAGCTTGTCGGCCGCGCCGCAATCGGAATTGTGTTTGTTCCGGTTTTTGGTTTTTCGGCTGCCTGTTTCGCGAGCCCTCTTGCTTGGCTTCTTGCGGACTCATTTCTTGTTCCTGCATACTTTGCGTGCCGCCGCCGGCTGATTAAAAAGCTGGGATGAAACGCCGGAATTTTTTATCGATGCGGTCATTTTGATAAATTGAAATGAACGCAGCGCTGAACATGACGAACGATGATTGATGTCAAAAAAAACAAAATCACATATATTCGGGATTTTTCGGATTTTCTGTGGAATCCAGTTTTTTATAGAAAACTGGCATAATTACAAAAAAACTAACGGCATTAATCAATTTCCAAATTTACAATATTTACGTTTTTGTTTTTACAATACGGACATTTTTTATTTATTTTATGGCCTTTTATAATATGTCCAGAAATTTTTGATTTGCTAAAGCGAATTGTTTTTTGAGGAGATTTGCCCGAAAGAAATTTTCTTCCACAATCTCTGCAAACGTACATATAAACACAAGGAGAAATAATATTTACTCTAAAATTGTTCATAAAGACACTGATTTTAAATAGCTTCTAAAAAGTCTTTATTCCTAAAGACCTTTTAGAAGCAGCAAAGTTCTTTCAATTCTTACTTAGTAAAACTATTTATTTTCATGTTCTTTTTTCAAATTTCCAATTTTTTTGTCGCTTCTAGTGTTGCTTCCGTCTGAATTTCTAATAGAGACGCTTCCAGACGGCAATCCGTAATCATCTTCAATTCTTTTTTCTAAGCTTCCAACACGGGCATCGCCCCTTGCATTTCTATATCTTCTCGGTTTGTCTTCTCTTTCTGTCATTTTATCTCCC
>CAVDRA010000035.1:0-11264 GCA_963611155.1 bacterium
GAAATGGTCAATGAAATCAATTTGAGCCGTGAGTCTTCAAAAGAAAAGCTGATAGAGGCAGGAATTTTGGGTGAAGCCCGCGCTCAGGCAATTATGATTATAAAAAATATTTTTAGGGCGGCAGGTTTTTCTGATGTTCGGGTTGTTTAAGAAACTTTCAGGCGGAATGGAGAAAAAATACTGGGGATATACAGTGATTTCTCCGCTTTTTATGGTTGGCGAAGTCTTGATGGAAACTACGATTCCGCTTGTGATGTCAAGAATTGTTGACACTGGAATCGCGGAAAAGAATTCCGCATTCGTGATAAAATCCGGAATTCTTATGATTTCTATGGCTTTGTTTTCGCTTTTTTGCGGCGCAATGTGCGGACGAACTTCGTCGGTTGCGGCTTTCGGGTTTTCAAAGAACCTGCGGAAAAAACTTTTTAGCCGTGTTCAGGAATTTTCTTTTGGAAATGTTGACAAATTCGGAACAAGCTCGCTTGTAACCCGGCTTACAACTGATGTCACGAATATTCAGAATATGTATCAGAATATTATCCGCTCAATGATTCGCTCTCCGATGATGCTTTTTTCAGGCACAATCATGGCGTGCACAATCAGCTTGAAGCTTGCTCTGATTTTTTTTATTGTGACGCCGGTTCTTTTTGTGACTTTGCTTTTGATTGTGAAGACTGTTTATCCGCGGTTTAGAAAACTTTTTGAAAAATATGACAATCTGAACAGAATTGTTCAGGAAAACTTGATTGCAATCCGTGTTGTGAAGGCTTTTGTGCGTGAAAAGCACGAGAATCAAAAATTTGACAAGATTGCGGACGAGCTTAGGCAGACTCAGGTGAACGCGGAAAAAGTAGTGATTTTGAACATGCCTGTAATGCAGATGTCGATTTACCTTTGTATAATTGCGGCGCTGTGGTTCGGCGGGAATTTCGTTTTGCGCGGAGAAATGCAGGTTGGCGGTTTAATCAGCTTTATTTCGTACGTTAGCCAGGTTTTGATGTCCCTTGTGATGATGAGCCGTCTTTTTGTGATGTTTATAATGTCACGCGCGAGTGTTCAGCGAATTTCCGAGGTTTTAGACGAGAAAATCGAAATTGAAACTCCTGCGGATGAAAATCTTTTGGCAAAAGAAAATATTGTTAACGACAAAGATTTTAAGAATCCTGCGCAGATTGATTTTAACCACGTTTATTTTTCTTATGATAAAAAAGCGGAACACAGCGTTTTGATTGATATAAATCTTCATATTCCTGCGGGAAGCGTTGTTGGAATTCTCGGGGGAACTGGCTCTTCAAAGTCAACTTTGGTTCAGATGATTCCGCGCCTTTACGATGTTTCAAAAGGCTCTGTTTGTGTGGGCGGAAAAGATGTGCGCGAGTGGAATCTTGAGAACCTTAGAAAAAAAATCGGTTTTGTGCTTCAGAAAAATGTTCTTTTTAGCGGAACTATCAGGGAAAATTTGCGCTGGGGAAACGAGAATGCGAGTGATGAGGAAATTGTGCAGGCCGCAAAAGCTTCTGATGCGGATGAATTTGTCTCGAGATTTCCGGACGGATATGAAACGTATCTCGGGCAGGGCGGAGTGAATCTTTCTGGCGGACAGAAGCAGCGTCTTTGCATCGCGCGCGCGCTTTTGAAAAAGCCTGCTATTTTGATAATGGACGATTCAACAAGCGCGGTTGACACTGCCACAGATTTGAGAATCAGAAATGCGCTGAAAATGCTTTTGCCAGACACTACTAAGCTGATTATTGCGCAGCGGATTGCGAGCGTTCAAAATTCAGACTTTATCGTTGTTTTAAATGAGGGAAAAATTGATGGAGTCGGAACTCATGAAGAGCTTATGGAGTCGAACAGGATTTACCGTGAAACTTATGAAACTCAAATGTCTGAGAATTAATTTCATGAATTGAATTCGACAAAAAAATTCGGAAAATAAAATTAGGAAAGAAAATATGCCACCTGTAAAATTAAGAGGAACTCAAAAGCCAAAAAATACAAAAAAGACAATTTTAAGGCTTGTTTCATACATGGGAAAATTTAAGGCTTTGTGGCCGTTTGTCTTTTTATTTGTAATTGTGGCGGCTTTAGCCGAAGTTGCCGGAACTTATCTTTTAAAGCCTGCCTTGAACGAATTTATTGTGCCTTTTATCGGAAAGCAGAATGTTGACTTGTCGTCTTTTATCAAACTGATTTTCACAATGCTGGCGATTTATGCCGCTGGAGTTTTGTCGTCTTATGCTTCTGAGCGGATTTTGATTTATATTTCCACGAAAACCCTTTTTAATATCCGCCGGGACTTGTTTCATCATATGGAAAAACTTCCGCTGAAATTTTTTGACACGCATCCGCACGGCGTTCTGATGTCTTTGTACACGAACGACACCGATACTTTGCGCGAAATGTTCAGCATGAGCGTTCCGCAGCTTTTTTCGACTTTTTTTCAGGTTTCTGGAATTCTGATAATGATGACGGTTCTGAGTCTGCCTCTTACGGTTCTTGTTGTCGGCACAACAATCTTGATAATGTTTTTGTCGGCGAAAATCGGAAAAAAATCCGGAATGGCTTTCCGCTCGCAGCAGGAAAATATCGCCCGCGTGAACGGCTATATTGAAGAGCTGATTGAAGGCCAGCGCGTTGTAAAAGTTTTCACACGCGAAAAAAAGACCAATGAAAGGTTCGACGTTCTGAACGAGAATCTTTGCAAGGCAGGAACAAGCGCGATGAGTTATGTTTCTGTTCTGGGGCCGATAATGAACAATCTGAGCCATGTTCAGTACGCGCTTACTGCGATAACAGGCGCGTTCATGGTGATTTCAGGAAGAATAGACATTGGAACTGTCGCAAGTTTTTTGCAGTCAATCCGCTCTTTTTCACGGCCTCTTACCCAAGTGAGCCAGCAGTTTAACTCTGTGCTGAATGCGCTTGCCGGAGCTGAGAGAATTTTTGCCGCAATAGATGAAAAAATCGAGGATGATTCTGGCGAAATAATTCTAAAAAATGAAAGCGAAAAATCCGGAGAAATTATTTTTGATAATGTAAGCTTTGGCTACGGGGAAGACGTTGAGGTTTTGCATAAAATAAATCTTCATGCCGAGCCTGGCAAAAAAATCGCTCTTGTAGGCTCGACTGGAAGCGGAAAAACAACAATCACGAATCTGCTGACACGTTTTTATGATTTGGAAGATGGAAAAGGAGTTATAACTTACGATGGAATTTCTCTGAAAAAAATCAGGAAGGACTCGCTTCGCTCGTCGCTTGGAATGGTTTTGCAGGACACGCACCTTTTTACGGGAACAATCCGCGATAATATAAAATACGGAAATCTTTCAGCTTCTGAGGAAGAAATTCTTCTTGCAGCAAAGCTTGCCAATGCTGACTTTTTTATACGGCGCTTGCCAGACGGATATGACACTGTGATTAGCGGGGACGGCGGAAATTTGAGTCAGGGACAAAGGCAGCTTTTGGCGATTGCGCGGGCTGCGGTGGCTAATCCTCCGGTTTTGATTCTTGACGAGGCTACTAGCTCTATCGACACTAGAACTGAAACTTTGATTCAACAGGGAATGGACCGCCTTATGCACGGCCGGACTGTTTTTGTGATTGCGCACCGGCTAAGCACTGTGCGAAATGCTGACGAGATAGTTGTTCTTGAAAAAGGAAATATTATCGAGCGCGGAAACCATGAGCAGCTTCTTTTGAAAAAAGGCAGATATTACGCGCTTTACACTGGCGCATTCAAACTGGAATAATTTTATGCAATATACAATTTCTTCGGTGTTGTCTTTGATTTCTCACATTCATTCGCAGGCTGCGGAATTTCTTGAGAAAAGCCTTGCTGAAAAAGGGCTTGAGTCTCTTGCCTCGTCTCATGGATTTATTTTGTTTTGTTTGAGCAAAAAACCGATGCTGATGGGAGAGCTTTCAAATGCGATAAACAGAAATAAATCGACGGCGACGGTGTTGGTCAAAAAGCTGGAAAATCTTGGATTCGTAAAAGTGGAAAAATCCAGGGAAGACTCAAGAAAAAAAATAATTGCACTGACCGAAAAAGGGGAAAAATACAATGAAGTTACTGCGGAAATTTCAAGCGGACTGATGAAAAAAGCGTTCAGAAATTTTTGTGATGAAGAAAAGCAGAATCTTTTGAATGAGCTTTTAAAGCTTTCGGATAACTTGAGCTGAAGCGCAGCACTCAAGTGCAGCACTTGAGTGCAGGCTGTTTTTTTAGTTTTGGGAAAGCTGACGCGTTAGTGCTGGGAAGGGCGGCGAAGCCGTTGCCGGAGGCAATGGAAGCAGCTTTGCTGCTGGAACCCTGGACATAACGGCCCCGCAATTTTTGCGGGGAAACGCCCTGATAAAATTTATTTTTTCTATTTTGCGTTTGTCATTACAGTTTCACGGAGAAGCTCTGCAATTTCGCTTCTGCCCCAGCGTTCTGCCATTTCTGATGGAGTTTCGCCGGTGATATTTTTTAGCGAGCGGTCGAGCTTTAGGGAAACAAGGTGGGAAACGGTTTCTTTGTCGGCTGTGCGCGCCGCATAGTGTAGAATTGTGTCGCCCTGGCGGTCGGTTTTTGAGCGGTTGTATTTTACAATTGCATCAAGAATTGCCATGTTTTTTGTTTTGAATACCGAAGTCAAAGCGTTTTCGCCTGCCGGAGTCGCAAGATAAGGATCTGCGCCGTATTCGAGAAGAACGATGGAAAGATTCTCGTTGTCTTTTGCGACTGCGATGTTCAGGGCTGTCATTCCTTTTCCGTTTCGCTGGCTGACAGGGTAGCCCATATTCAAAAGCTTTGTCATAAGATTTTTTGAAACGCCTTTTTCGGCTGCGATGTGGACTGGAGTGTTTCCGTCTGAATCTACAATTGTTGTGTTATTTCCGAGAACAGCCTGGATAATGTCGGAATTTGCCTTTAAGACAATCGAGAATGGCGAGTCTCCTGCAGAATCGCGGCTAAGAGGATTTCCGCCTGCGTTTCTGACCATGGTTATGATTGTTTGGTTTCCTGTAAGAGCCGCATAATGATAGGAATTTCGGCCGTAGAGTTCCTGAATTTGGACGTTCGCGCCGTTTTCAAGCAGAAGAGAAACCATCTGCTCGTTTAGGCTTGAAATTGCGTCCATTAAGACAGTCCGTCCTGCGGCATCCGCGGCATTTACGTCAGCTCCGTTTTTTATCAGAAGTTCTGCCATTTCGTATTTTGATGAGCGGCAGGCTTCGTTCAATGCTGTTTTTCCGCTGAGATTCTGAGCGTTCACATCGATTCCAAGAGAAAGCAGCATTTTTGCTGATTCTGTTGAATTCCATTTTACAGCCGCATGCAAAGGCGTGTTTCCAAGATTGTCTCGCGCATGGTTGTCTTTTGAGTCAATTACGACTCCGTTTGACACGAGAATTTTTATTGTTTGCGGATTATTGCTTTTTACAGCTGAAAAGAGCGCCGATTCGCCGTTCGCGTTTTCAGCTGTGACTTTTGCTCCTTTTTGAATCAGGAAAGTGACTGCGCTGTTCAAGTTCCATTCCGCGGCATAGTGAAGCGGAGTGTTTCCTGAGCCGTCGGTCGTGTTCAGTGTTTTTGACGTGATGAGCCACTCTTGCAAATCTCCGCCATGTGTCAAAGCGATTCTAAGAGGCGAGCTGTTCTGAACGTTTGTCGCGAAAATATCGGCGTTTTTTTCGATAAGCAAGTCGCCGGCGTCTTTTCGGTTTTTCTCGGCCGCAATAAAGAGAACTGAGTCTCCGTTTTTGTTGCGCGCGTTCACATCGGCTCCTGTGTCAACAAGATATTTAATATAATCTATCTTCGCATTCTTTTTGATTGCGACATGAAGAGCCGTGTTTCCGCTTGAGTCTTTTGAATTTACATTTTCAGAAGCCACAAGCATTTTGAGCATGTCGGGAGTAGGGCTAGAAAGAGCTTTTGAAAGCGGAGAATTCCCCTTCATGTCTTGCGCGAAAATGTCCGCATTGTGTTTCGCGAAAAATTCTACCTGAGCGGAATGTCCCTGCTCGATTGCGATTTCGATTGGCGTTACGCCCTGCTTGTTGCGCTCATTTACGGAAGCTCCATTTTTTACGAGAAGCTCAAGAACATTTGCCGGAGCATCTGACATTGCCGCAACATGGAGAACTGTGTCGCCGTACATATCTTTTTGATTGATATTCGCCTTGTGCTGAATAAGCGTTTCATAGGCTGTGTACTGGCTTTCTGTCGGAATTATCAGAAGAAGCGGAGTTTTTCCGAGCGAGTCAAGAGCATCAACTTTTGCTCCGGCTCCAAGAAGAAGATTTGCAATATCTGCTCTTCCGTAGCGGATAGCCTCGTGAAGAGGCGTCGCGCCTGAAATGTCCTGCGCTCCAAGAATGTCTGAAAGGCGGAGCGAGGTTTTTTGATTTAAAATATAGTCTACGATTCCAGTATGTCCATCGATTGTCGCTATGTGAAGCGGTGTCTGCCCGTCATTGAATCTTAAAATCATATTGTGGGTTTTTACCGCGTCTTCAAAATATGCGAAATCTCCGCGCGCAAGATCTGCGCCGGCAAGAATAAGTTTTGACGCGATTCTGATTGCCGCCGCGTTGTCTGCGCTTTCAAAAGCGAGATTAAGCGGAGTTTTTCCGTTATTGTCTTTTACAGAAATCGGAATTCCGACTTGAATGCATTTTTCAATCGCTTTTTCATCTCTGGTTTTTACAAAATAATGGACGATGGACTGCCCATTTTCGTCTCTTATTTCGCCTGTCTGCCGTGTAATCATCGCATCATACCATGCATCGCCCTTAGCAAGCGCAAGCTCAAGAGCCATATTTCCGGAAGCGTCTTTCGCGAATATATTTCCGTGCACAATCGCAAGAATTTTTGCTGTTTCAAGACTGTCATTTTTGATTGCGACATGAAGAGCAGTCTCTCCTGCCTTGTTGGTGATTTCAGAGTCAGCTCCCTTTATGACAAGAAAGCTTGCCAGATCGGCTTCGTTTACTTTTGCCGCAAGATGAAGAGCCGTGTTTCCGTCTTCATCAACAGCGTTGATGTCTGTTTTTGTCTTGAAGCGGGATTTCGCCTCATCATATTTTCCCTGCATAATCAGATCAAAAATAGACTCTTCCTTTGGCGTTGAAACGCATCCTGCAAAAAGCAGAATCAGAATTATCGACTTAATCACAGTTGACGCAGATTTTTTCATAAGTTTCTCCATAAGCTAGCATTGCAAAACGTAACAACTTTTATCTTGAAGAATATCGGAATTTTTTAATTGAAAATTTAGGATTGATAATTGATAATCGTCTTGCAACAAAATATACTTTTCAAAAATTAGAGATGATGAAAAAATTCCGGCTGATTTTTTCTGGCGGGAATTTTTATTTTTCAAATAAGCTAATTTTTTAGGAGATTTTATGGCTAATTCCTTGGCGCTCACTAGATCTGAAAAACAGGCCTTTGTTACGCGCACTTACGCATGGATGGCATTTGCGCTTTTTATCAGCGCTGTTGCTGCTTTTTTTACATCGCAAAGCCGCGCTCTTTTGACAATGCTTTTTGCCAACGGTCAAATCGGATTTTGGATTCTTTGCATTGCCGAGATAATTCTTGTTCTTGTCTTGTCTTCAAAAATCAGGACAATTTCGGTCGGGGCTGCAATGGCGGGATTTATCGCTTACTCAGTTATTGACGGAATCACCCTTTCTTCTATTTTTCTTGTTTTCCAGATGAATTCGATTGTGGCGGCTTTTCTTGCAAGCGCTCTAATGTTTGGAGTCATGAGCGTTTACGGAATCACAACAAAACGGGACTTAACGACGCTTGGAACTTACTTGATGATGGCTGTTGTCGGCGTGATTATCGCAAGCCTTGTCCAGTTTTTGCTTTCTGCTTTGACAAGAACTCCGTTCACGATGCTTGACATTTTGATTTCGGTTGCGACCGCGGTGATTTTTACAGGGCTTACAGCTTATGATTCTCAAAAAGTGATAAAGACTGCTGAATACGCAAGAAATTCTGACGATTACAAGAAAGTTTCGATTCTGGCGGCTCTTGAGCTTTACCTTGATTTTATCAATATTTTTCTTTCTCTTTTGCGGCTTTTCGGAAAGAGGCGCGACTAGAATTCGCTTTTGGAATTGATATTCCTGGAATTGATATTCCTGGAATTGATATTCCTGGAATTGTCGTTTCTGAAATAAAAAATTAGGCGAAACTGAAAAAGGACTGTCTAATAAATTTTGCACTAGCGCCGATGGAGCTAGTGCTTTTTTTTGCGCAAATCATGCGCTTTTTAGACAGCCGTTTTTTTAATTTTCCCTAAAGCTGTTCGTCAAAATCACTTGTAAATCAGAAAAATTGTCGGGACTTTTCCGATCGAAAAATCTTTCTGTTTTTTTAATTCTGCCCATTGCGCCGCTGTTTTTGTTTTTACTGATTCCTCATCTGTTGTGAGTCCCGTTGCAATGCAGATTTTTGTTTCTTTTTTTAGGGCTTTTAGAAGCGACTCGAGCATTTTGTCGTTACGGTACGGTGTTTCAATGAAAATCTGGGTCTGGTCTTCCTTGTACATTCTGCTTTCAAGCTGCCTTATTTTGCTTTCCCTTTCGCCGTTTTTTGCCGGAAGATAGCCGTTGAACGCGAAATTCTGGCCGTTGAATCCGCTTGCCATAAGCGAAAGAATCATTGAATTTGGACCGACTAAAGGCACAATCTTCACGTTTTTTTTCTGCGCTAGTTCTACAGCGCGGTTTCCGGGATCTCCAATGCAAGGGCAGCCGGCATCTGAGATAACTCCCATCGGACGATTGTTTTTTATGAGCGGATTTAAGATTTTGCTTAAGTCAGCATTGCTGTCTGTATGTTCGCTGAGTTCTGTGAACGTGCAGTCGTCAATCGGAAAATTCTTGTCGAGAGAAATCAGAAAACGCACGGCTGATTTCCGGCTTTCAACAATAAAATCGCGGATGTTTTTTACGGTCTCGAGATTGAAGTCTGGCAAAACCTTGTTTGCCGGAGTGTCGCCCATTGTGCATGGAATCAGATAAAGCGCAGGTGTCATAACAGTTCTGAATTATAAATTAAGAATCAAAAATTGTGAATTATGCTGATTTCCGGCTCTGTTTTTAAGCATAAAAATTCTGCGGAAAAATAAGAAAACTTTGATTCGCGGAAAGTAAAGCGATAATGAAAAGAAAATCCTAGCCCGGATTGTAGCCACGCGAAGCGTTGTTTTGCAGTAAATGCGCTGGTTGAGCTTGTCGAAACCAAGCATTTGCCGCAAAACAATGGAGCGGAAGCGGAATGGCGGAAAGCCGCCGCGAAAAGTGAATTTTGCTCCAAAAATTACCCGTTACGAATTTTAAGAACTGTGATAAAATGACTTTCATGAAAATATTGATTCGACCGCACGACATCGGCAAGGGAACTGCCGATTGGCTTGGAAAAACTGCACATGAATGGGGATTTGACGGAGTTCAGCTTGCGATTGCGAAGGCTGTTGAAGGTCAAAACGGAAATCCAGGAACGCTGACTCCTCAAGTCATAAAAGAAATCAGGGATGGGTTTAATTTGCACGGCGTTGAAATTCCGCTTTTAGGAGCGTATTTTAATCCGGTTCATTCCAACAAGGACAAAGTGAAGAGCGGAGCTGAAAAATACGCTGATCACTTGAGGCACGCCGCTGAATTTGGAGCGTCTTTCGTTGCTTCTGAAACAGGCTCCTATAACGATGACAAATGGACTTACAATCCAAAAAATCAGACGGAGGAGGCTTTTCAGGAAGTAAAGGCGATTTTTGCGCCGATGCCTGGAATCGCAAAGGAAAACGGAGTTTGCATGGCGCTAGAGGGCGCGTGGGGACACTGTATGTATTGTCCTGAGCAGCTTAAACGTCTTGCTGACGAGATTGATCCGGGACAGGAAAATTTCCGCTTTATTGTTGATATTTACAATTATCTTTACATTGGAAACCACGAAAAGCGCGCTGAAATTTTTGAGAAATGCCTGAAACTTTTTAAAGGAAAAATCGCAGGCTTCCATCTGAAAGATTATGTTGTGAACGGTGATGAGCTTGAGATTGCGCCTCTTGGACAGGGAATCATGGGCTGGAAAGATTTTCTTCCGGTAATCATGAAAGAATGCAAAGATGCGTATCTGATTTTTGAGGGTGTAAAAGATGTTCCAGGCTCCCTTGAATTTGTCCGCTCGATAGTCGGATAAGATTGTCTTTGCTTGGGCGAAGCCTCTAAAAAAATTAATGATATGTCAGCAAGTCTCTTGTTGGTTACCAGGAACTGTCTAGCAAAGTCAGTGTAAAGAAAACCCGCCAGCTATAGCTGGCGGTCTAGCGGAGTTTGACAGTTGCTGAATTGTAAATAAGAGGCAAAGCCGCCAAGTCTGAAACACTGTTGGCGGCTTTATCGTTCATTTAGTGGAGATGACCGCAAGAAACAGGCATTTCCTTTTTTATATACAACAGGTTTTGGCTTTCGTCAAATGTTGTAAAGTTGTGAAGGAGCCGCTGTATCAAGCCATGGGCTACATTGTACCGCGAGTTTTGTTCCAAAACTCAGGAAGCAACCGCAAGGTTGCGGCTCATGCTGAACTAATTAGCTTGCGGCGGCTTTGCACAGCATCTTTTTTTTCAAAAGAGATTCCGAATCAGGTTCGAAATGACAATTTGCCGTTCTAGCGGATTTGCTTGTTAAATAAATCGCTGTGAGTTCCTGTTCTTGAAAAGGCAAGCCGCAACTCAGATTTTCAATGTAATAAATTAAGAGCCAGTCAGGATGAATATGACATTGTCTAAAACCTTTCTAATTACCGCTAAGTTCATAATCACAATATTTTGCAGGCAACGGTTTTTCATTTCTGGGCATATCGGTTGTGCTGAACAACTCTTCTACCGGATAATTGCGTTTTAAGATGAGTTTACAGTCTTTTTTAAAAGCCGAAGAATATTTTACACTAAGCATTTTGATTCCGTCAAATCAGAGTACCGCATTTTTCAGATGCTTATATCATGACATCTCGTTTCAGCATCCCTTTTACTGTGAGATTCCGGATCAAGTGCGGAATGACATTTTTTTTAATACAGTACGGATGAGCGACAGAATTTAGGCGGATGAGCATCGCAATATAGGCGGATGAGCGTCGCAATATAGGCGGATGAGCGTCGCAATATAGTAAGCATTGCAATCGCAATGTAGTAAGTCCCAGCGTCGCAATGTAGTAAGCGTCATGCTGAAGCTGTTAGTCTTTCTACCGTCGTAAAATG
>CAVDRA010000036.1:0-11207 GCA_963611155.1 bacterium
AGTTACGGAGGCGTTATTTTTTCCGCCGAAGCTTTGCCCCGGCTTTCGTCTGTCGAGAGCCGCCTGAATTTTCTCCGCATCGATTTTCGCCCCGGCCGGAACTCCGTCAACAATGCAGCCTAATGCGGCTCCGTGGCTTTCTCCAAAAGTTGTAACCTTAAAAATTGTTCCAAATGTGTTCTGTGCCATTTTTCTAGTTTATAAAATTCGTATAGATATTTTCTTCCGGCTCTGGCTGTGCGATTCCCGCCTTTTTTCCGGCCTCGATAGATTTTAAAATCCATGCCATATTTTGTCCGAGAATTTTCAGAATCTGAACGCCTTCCCCATCTTTTAAGATGTCTTCCGGTTTAGATCCGTGAATTTCGTTCCAGTATCTTGAAGAGACAATCGGCATCTGGTTGTAGGAAAAATATTTGAGAAGAACGTCAAGGCAGGCTGTATTTCCAGCCCGTCTGCAAGAAGAAATTGCCGCTGCCGGCTTGTAGCGCAATGTGTCAGCGCAGCGTCCGAAAATTCTGTCGAGAAAATAGACAAGTTCTCCGCTTGGAGAAGCGTAATAAACAGGAGAGCCGACAACGATTCCGTCTGAAACTTTGATTTTTTCTGCGGCTTCTTTTAGAACGTCTTCAATTTGTCCGTTATGAACGCGGTTTCCGACGTTGAAGATTTCAGTTTCGATTCCATTTTCATTCAGCGCTTTTGCAACGATTGAAAGTCCAGTGAATGTGCAGCCGTTGTCGCGTCTGCTTCCGTTTATGAGCAACACTTTCATAATTTTCTCCTTTGGATTTTTAACGCAATTTCGTAACAGCGTGAGAATTTGCAGTAGATAAAATAAAAACTTTGACGCTATTTTAGGCGAAGTTTTTATTATCTTTGTATCCGTTAAAATCAGAAAAATTATACTGAAAAAAGCTATGAAATTCTATTGAGCCGTTTTAAATCCTCTGGTTTTGAAAATCTAATTTCGCTTGCCCTGTTTCTTCAGTTTTCTGATAAAGCAGAAAGCGTAAATCCCGGCGGAAATTCCTGTGCAGCTGTTCGAAATGCACATCGCCATTCCGATTCCCGCAAGCCCGACTTTCGTGTAGAGTCCTGGAGCGTACAAGAAAAGCAGCAAAAACGGAATTCTGAATACAAAAAGCCGCGAGATGTTGATTACCATGCTGACCTTTGTTTTTCCGAATCCGTACAAAAGCCCCATTACCGAAGTGTTCAGCGCTACAAGAATTGTGTCTAGCCTTTCCCAGTTGTAGATTTGCGCGATTTCAGCCGCAAAATTCGCATCTCCTTTCGCAAAAGTTCCGATTATCTGGTTCTTGAAAATTCCTGTAATCATAAAAAAGATGACTGTGTAGCTTACTGTAAGAATCAGTGTGCGGTAAAAAAAGCTGACTGCCCGCCCAATTTGCTTTGCGCCGATATTGTTTGAGACAAGACTGGATTCCGCTTCCTGAAATCCTGAAATCGGATTTGTTGAAAGTCCGCAGATTCTGTCGCTTACTCCAAGCGCGCCGATTACTGTTGTGCCGAGCGAAGCGCACATTGAATTTACTATCGCTTTTCCGAATGCGAAGATAAATTTCTCGAAGAACACAGGAACGCTTAAATTTGCGACAGGTTTTAAGAAAAAGCTTTTGAATTCGCAAAGCTTAAAATCAAGTCTGAAAGGATTTTTTTTGCTTGTCATATTGAAGAACGCAATCACTGTGAGCGTAAAATGCGCGAGAATTGTCGCGACCGGCAAAAAGTAAATTCCTGAGTCTGACGAAATCAAATCCGCCTTGATTAAATTCATCGTTAAAATATTCAGCGAAGTTTTTATTGTGAGAACGAGAAGGTTTCCAAACATTATGATTTTTGTTGTTCCTTTTGCCTTTTGAATCGCAAAGAAAATCGTGTTTATAAACTGAAAAAGGCAGCTTCCAATCAAAAGCGACGAATAAACCGTTCCCTGAAGCAAAAGCTCGTCCGGCATTTTTAAAATCTTTAGGATTGTGTGCATTCCAGGAATTGTAAGAATCAAGATTGCAAGACCGGCGAAGATTCCGAGAAAGAAGAGCGTGTTCACTTCGCGCCGGAATTTTTGCATATCTCCGGAGCCGAATGTCCGTCCGATTAAAACTCCGCCTCCGACAGAAATAGCGCTTGCAATCGCGACGATCATTTTTTCAAGCTGAGCCACGAAGCTTACTGTGGAAACTGTGTTTGCGCTCATATTTGCGGCGATAATCGTGTCGATAAGCTGGAAAATTTGCCCGATGCAGGCATAAAAAACAAGCGGAAGCGAAATTAAAATCATCGCCTTGAATTGGCTGCCGCAAATCATCAAAAGCCGGCGGCTGCTTTCTTTTTTGTTAAGCTCGATGGATTTTTCTTCATCTGAATTTGATTTAATTGATTCCATATAGTTAATTTAAATCATTTTGATGATAAATACTGTTCAGAATTTGTCGTTTTTTGCGGAATTTGTTCATATTTTGATGTAAGATCGTCCTATGGATAATTTACGGTTCACATCGGAAAGTCTTGGATTCACTCTCGTTGAAAAATCAAAGGCGAAGACGAATCCGCGGAGACATTTTCATCCGTGGTGGGAAATCTTGTATATTGTTTCAGGCGAGAGAGCTTTTTTTTACGGGAACAAGACAATTCAGGCAAAAGCCGGCTCGTTTATCGTTGTCGCCCCGGGTGTTCTTCACCGCGCAATAAATGCGGAAGGCGAAAATTGCGCGCTTTTCAATATTTTTTTTGACGGTGAAAACAGCCTGCCGTTTTCGCAAAATCCGCATTCAAGCGAAATCGTGAACATCCTGAAAAACATGAGTGTGATAATTCAGTTTGGCGAGAAAGCTCAGAAAAACATAAATGCGATGTTTTACCGTCTTGAAGAAGAGCTTTCCGGACAGAAAAAAAATTATCAGGCTCTTTCCTGGAGTATCCTGACGGAAATTCTCGTTTTTGCAAGCCGGCACTGTTTTGAAAACAAAAGCGACTCGCTTCCTGCGTTCATAATGAACAGCCGTTTTTCTGAAATTATCGAGTGGGTAAACGCTCATTTCTCGGAAAATTTGAATCTTTGTGAAACTGCCTCAAAATTCAACATGACTGCAAGCCATTTGAGCCGGAGTTTTAAGAAATTCACAGATTTTACTTTTGTTGAATATGTAAATTCTCTTAGAATCGCAAAGTCCAGCTCGCTTCTTGAAAAAGGCGGAGGCTCTGTTATGGATGTCGCTTTGCAGTGCGGATTCGGTTCTGTAACGCAGTTTGACCGCTGGTTCAAAAAGCTCACTGGAAAAAGTCCCCGCAGCTATAAAGCCTGCAAAGCATAAGCTGGCAAAAAAATATCCCGCCCGCAATTTTTTAAGTCTAAAAAAAATTTTTAGGCGCAGTTTTTTTGCTGTAAAAATCAAAGCTGGAATTTACTTTAAAATTTTTTCGCCGCGGTCCATAGAGCAAAGTCCTGTCTTGCAAAGCTCTAGAATTCCGTAAGGCTCAAGAAGGCGGATAAGGCTTTTGATTTTGTCTTCGCTTCCTGTTGATTCGACAATCACAGAATTTTGCGCCACATCAACAATATGCGCGCGGAAAATTTCGCAGGTTTCGATGATTACAGCGCGGTCAGTTCCCGAAGCCTTTACTTTTATCAAAGCCATTTCGCGCTGTGTCGTTTCGGAAGGCAGACTGTGCGAAACTGAAATCACTTCCACGAGCTTTGAAAGCTGCTTTATAATCTGCTCCAGAATGTGCTCGTCGCCAACAACAACAATCGTCATTCTTGACTGTCCTGGATTGTGAGTCTCGCAAACTGTGAGCGAGTCAATGTTGAATCCGCGGCGGCTGAAAAGTCCGGAAACGCGGCTCAAAACTCCTGCGTGGTCTTCAACCAAAACCGAAAGTACATAACGTTCCATAAAAATCCCCTTTTTTTTAATCTGCCAGCAAAGGCAAAATATTTTTTTCAATTTCAATAAAAATTCGGGCGTTCCAGCCATCAGCAAGAAACAAGGCAGGCAAGAAAGGCTGTCGGGGGGGCATGGTTCCGCGTTAGCCGCGCCCCATTGCCGCAAAAGAAAGCAAGCAGGAAAGCCCGGCAGCGTCAGCATGCTGATCCCCTAACGCGTCTGCTTTTTTTGCTTACTCCGCGTAAACTCCAAGCACCCTGATGTCTTGTGCCGCCGACTTCAGCTTTTCTGCAAAATCTTCTACGTATTTTACAGGATTTTTTGCTTCCTGTGGAATTACAACATCGCTGTAAAACCAATATTTCCATGGTTTTCCGGCGATCGGACGGGATTCCAGCCGGTTCATGCTTAAATTCGCTTCCTTGAAAATCCCTAGCGCATCGAAAAGCGCGCCGGCTTCGTTTTTTGTCGTGAATAAAATGCTTGCCCTGTTAGGCTTTTTTTCGCCGAGCTGTTTTATTTTCTTTTCTATTCCTTTTACATGGTTCGCCGCAATCACAACAAAGCGCGTATAGTTTGTCGGATTGTTTTCGATTCCCTGCGCAAGAATCTTAAGACCGTAAATTTTCGCGTTTCTCGCATTTGCTATTGCCGCGCATGAAACATCGTTTTTTTCTGCTACAAGCTCCGCTCCGGTCGCTGTTGAAACAGTGTCAACACAATGAAGAGCGTGTTTTTTTATGAAATTCGAGCATTGGGCGAGTCCCTGCGGATGCGAGTAAACATTTTTTATGTTTTCAAGAGTCGCTCCTTTCGGAGCTAAAAGGCTGTGCTCAATTCTTATTGTTACGGCTCCTGCGATCGAAATGTCCTCATAACGGGTAAGATTGTCGTAATTGTTGTAAATAGAGCCTGCCGTCGAGTTTTCAATCGGAATCATTCCAAAGTCAACTTTTCCGTCTACAACTTCCTGGAAAATCTCGTCGAAGGAATTTGTCTCGACTGCTTCTGCCAGGTCGTCAAAATAATTGAAAATCGCCTGCTCGGCGTATGCGCCTTTTTTTCCGGAAAAAGCGCATTTTAGTTTCTGCTGTTTCGCGTTTTCTTTTTCAGGATTTTCTTGATTCTGCGCATCATGATTTTCTTTCTTTTCTTCCGCGCGGATATGGGCAACTTCCTTTCCAATGACAGGAGCAAGCGCTTCAATGTCTCTCATGATTTTGTCGAACTGCGCCGGGTAAAGCGCCTGAGCCGCATCACTTAAAGCCTGCTCTGGATGGCAATGCACTTCAACAATAATTCCGTCAGCTCCGGCCGCAATCGCCGCAAGCGCCATCGGAGGAATTTTGTCGCGGACTCCAAGCGCATGGCTCGGGTCAACGATAATCGGAAGATGCGTCAGACTCCGCAAAACTGGAATGGAGCTTAAATCAAGAGTATTTCGCGTCGCAGTTTCATAAGTTCTGATTCCTCTTTCGCACAAAATAACTTTTTCAGTTCCGCTAGAAAGAAGATATTCAGCGCTCATAAGCCATTCCTGAATTGTTGCGCAAAGCCCCCGTTTCAAGATTACCGGTTTCCCTAGTTTTCCGAGGCGCTTTAAAAGCTCGAAATTCTGCATATTGCGCGCGCCGACCTGATAAACGTCAACGCCGTTTGCTTCCATTACCGGAATATGTTCAGCCGCGACAATTTCTGTAACAACAGGAAGCCCGTATTTGTCGCCTGCTTCCTTCAAATATTTCAATCCTTCCTCGCCGAGCCCCTGAAACGAGTACGGAGACGTTCTAGGCTTGTAGGCTCCGCCCCTAAGCATTGTCGCTCCAGCCTGCGCAACCGCCGCTGCCGCCTCAAGCATCTGCTCCCTGCTTTCCACAGCGCAAGGCCCGCCGATTGAAACAAGGCGGCTTCCGCCAACTCTGATAATTTGCCCGCGGTTATTCGGAATTTCCACAATCGTGTTTTCAGGCTTGAATTCCCGGCTAGCCATTTTATAAGGCTTTGAAATCGGAACAACTTTCTCCACGCCCGGCAAAACCTCAATTTCGCGCGTATCCATCGAAAGCTTTCCGACCGCTGCAAGAATCGTGGATTCCTCGCCTTTGACTTCATTAATCTTAAATGTTCTAGACTTTAAAAGTGATTTTAAATTTTTCTTTTCTGTTTCAGTAATATCATTTTTAAGAACGATGACCATGCAAGCATTTTATAGCAAGTAAGAAAAATATAAAATGGATAATAGATAATTGAAAATAGACAATTGAGGATTATCATGGCGTTTCCCGGCATCCTGTCGTGCAAGAAGCTTCGCTATTCTCGTAACTTCCGCGCAGCTCGTGCTCCATTTTTTTGCGATAAATGCTTTGTTTCGACAAGCTCAACCAGCGCGTTTACCTCAAAACAACACCTTCGTCGGTGCTACTATCCCTAACGCAAAACAACGCGCCTTAATAAAAAAAAGCCGGCACAAAAACTGCGCCGGCCGTTACCTTATCTGCTTGGGTTAAAACTTACTGTGCGGAGAATATCTCCGAAAACGCCGGCCGCTGTAACTCCGGCTCCGGCTCCGTAACCGCGCACTGTAAGCGGAATTGGAGTATAACGCGCAGTTTCAAACACAAAAGCGTTTTCTCCGCCTTTTACGCCGTAAAGCGGGTTGTCGCTTCCGACTTCGAGCATTCCGACCGAAACTTTGCCGTCTCTGATTGAAGCGCCCATTCTAAGGACTTTTCCTTCCTTTTTAAGCTGCGCCATTTTATTGTCAAAATAGGAGTCAACTTTCGGAAGATTCGCCATAAATTCGTCCACAGTTCCTTCAATCGAAAAATCTGCCGGGAAAATCGAATTCATCTTGATGTCTGAAAGCTCAATCGACATTCCGGATTCACGCGCAATAATCAGAGCCTTTCTTGCAACATCGGTTCCTTTAAGGTCATCGCGCGGATCAGGTTCTGTAAACTTAAGCTCTTTCGCCTCTTTTACAGCATCGCTGAATTTCTTGCCCTCGTCGAGTTTTCCAAAAATATAGGAAAGCGAGCCAGACATAATTCCGTTGAATCCTACGAGAGAATCTCCAGATTTGAAAAGATTCTGCAGAGTGTCGATTATTGGAAGTCCTGCGCCAACGTTTGTCTCATACAGAAAACGCACGTGGTTTTTGTTCGCAGTCTGCCGCAGCTTTTTGTAAAAATCCATTCCCATTGAATTTGCCCGCTTGTTCGGAGTCGCAATGTTCATTCCGGCGTTCAAAATGTCAAGATAACGCTCCGGCAAAGCGTAGCTTGCAGTGCAGTCAACAAAAACAGGATTCAGAGGTTTCGCTTCCTTTACAAAATCCAGAATTTCATCAACATTCGACTTGTCTGTCGCCTTTCTTGAAAGGTCTCTCCAGCAGCTCAAATCGATTCCGTTTCCGTCAAGAATCATTCCGTCCGCAGTCGAGATGCACAGAACTTTGATGTCAACATTCTGTTTAAGAAGCTTTTTGTGCTGATCCCTTATCTGGTCGATTAGCGCGCCGCCGATTGTTCCTGCTCCAAATGCAAAAACCTCGATTGGCTGCGCAGTGTTGAAGAAGAAAAGGTGAGTTGCCTTTACAGCTGTGTCGCCGAATTCTCCGTCGATTACAACAGAAATTGAGCGTTCGCTTGAGCCCTGCGCGATTGCAAGAATATTGATTCCGCGCGCGGAAAGAGCGTTAAGGAATTTCGCAGCCACGCCGCAGTTTTTCTTCATGTTGTCGCCGACGATTGAAACAATCGCCGTGTAATCCTGAACTTTAATTTTGTTGATTTCTCCGTCTCTGATTTCAAGCGCGAATTCCTGGGAAAGAACTTCCTTTACAATCAAAGATTCAGACTGCCTTACGCAGAAAGAAATAGTGTATTCAGATGATGACTGTGTAATTAAGAGAACCGAAACTCCCGCGCGCGTTACGGTCGCGAAAATTCTCGAGGCCATTCCTGTTTTGCCTTTCATTCCGCTTCCGGAAACTGAAATCAGCGAGATATTTTTTAGACAAGAAACTCCGCGTACAGGTCCCATTCCTTTTTCAGACTCAAAAGGACCTTTTCCGATTCTTGTTCCTCTTGCAGACGGATTGTGCGAATTCAAGCTCCATGCTTCAATTCCTTTTGCCGCAAGCGGCGCAAGAGTTTTCGGGTGAAGAACTTTCGAGCCGAAGAACGAAAGCTCCATCGCCTCTTCATAAGTCATGTCCTCAACCAAAATCGCATCTGAGACAATCCGAGGGTCGGCAGTGTAAATTCCGTCAACATCAGTCCAGAATTCAACTTTTGACGAGCCTAAGCCAGCTCCGATAATCGCCGCGGAAAAATCAGAGCCGTTTCTTCCCAGAAGGCCCATTTTCGGTTCCGCATCTGCATGGCTAATCCAGGAGCAGACGAATCCTGGAAAAAGCAAAATCCGCGCCTGCTCTGGCTCTGCTCCGTCGCGGTAGCGCGCAAGGGCAGTGGAGCTTCTCGCGTAGTCCGGATCGCCTTCCTTTTGGCTTCCTGTTGTAAAAATAAATCTTCTTGAATCGAGCAAAAGCACATTCTGCTCTTTCGCCTGCAAAACAGCATTGACGATTGGAACGCAGCAAAGCTCGCCCATTCCCATTATTCTGCAATGAATTGATTCCGGACATTCTCCAAAAGACGCAACGCCACTCAAAAGTTTTTCAAGCTCGGTAAAATTAAGCTCGATTTTGTTCAAAACTTCTTTTGCGTCAAAACCGTGGATTGAAGAAGCGATTTCCGCGCAAATGTCAGAATGGGTTTTTCTTATGCTTTCAACGTAAGAACTTGGATTTCCGCCGGTAACGCAGCCGTCAATTGCGGCCTGGAGAGCGTTTGAAACTCCAGCGACAGCTGAAACAATAACAGAAATACGGTCTTGCTGGGCGCGTCCGATCATAATGTTCACAGAATCCAAAATCCTGCGCGCGCTTCCCATTGATGTTCCGCCAAATTTCAAAGTAAGCATAAGATTCCTCGTTTTTTTAAAATAATGCGGTCATTATAATGAAAAGAAAATGCTGATTCAACGTGAATAAAAGCCGTGTTTTTCGCTGAATATCAGAGGAGCAGCCGCCCGCCATTTTTCCAGAAAATCTAAAATTTCATGTCCAGCTCAACAGGGCAGTGGTCGCTTCCAAGAATCTCCGTGTGGATTTTAGCGCCTGTCATTTTGTCTTTTATGCTGTCGGAAACAAGAAAATAGTCGATTCGCCAGCCTGTATTGCGCTCTCGGGCATGGAATCTGTAAGACCACCAGCTGTAGACTTCGGCGGTGTCCGGATGAAAGTGGCGGAAACTGTCCGTGAATCCTGACGAAAGCAGCTCTGTCATTTTTCCACGCTCCTCGTCCGTGAATCCTGCATTGCGCTTGTTTGTCTTAGGATTCTTGATGTCGATTTCTTCATGCGCAACGTTCATGTCGCCGCACACAATAACGCCTTTTTTTTCGGCAAGCGTTTTTAGATACGCGCGGAAATCGTCTTCCCATTTCATTCTGTATTCAAGGCGGCGTAGCTCATCCTGGGAATTTGGCGTGTAGACTGTAACAAGAAAAAAATTCTCGTATTCAAGAGTGATTACGCGGCCTTCTGTGTCGTGTTCAGGCTTTCTGATTCCGTAGCTTGCAGAAATCGGCTCGTGCTTTGCAAAAATTGCGGTTCCAGAATATCCTTTTTTTTCGGCATAGTTCCAAAACTGTCTGTAGCCTGGAAGCTCCATCTGAATTTGCCCGGACTGGAGCTTAGTCTCTTGCAGACAGAAAAAATCCGCATCGAGCGAAGCGAATGTTTCCATAAAGTTTTTTCCCATTACGGCCCGAAGCCCATTCACGTTCCATGAAATAAATTTCATATTTTGTTCCTTTGTTTTGTTATCTTGAATTTTGATTTTCCACAATATTACATCATTTTTTCCCTGGCGATAAATCAGATTTTGCTGGATATTTCTAAAGAAAATGAAAAAAAATCATCATGCTGAGTCTTCAAAAATGTCATGTTAAAATTTCCAGGCCGTTGCGCTGAGTTTTCCAATCCGTCATGCTGAATTCGTTTTAGAATCTATAAAAATAAGCAGGTCCCGAATCGAGTTCAAAATGACAGCGAAATCAAGAGCCGTGCTGCGTGCGATTCATGTCCGCTAAATCTCCTTTCTCTCCTCAATACGCTTTAAAATCCTTAAAGCTCGCTTTTTTTCATTATGTCGGCTGGTTTTATATCGTCCGGAGCCATATTTTGCATATTCGCCCAGTCCATAGTCCATAAGGCGGTGTGCTCAACTTGATAAATGAACTTTACAATCTGCGTTTTTGTGTAGACTGATTTTGGATCGAACGTTGTTTTTGTGATTCCTTTTGCGATTTCGGCGTAGCGCGCCCATGAGACGGGCTTCTGATATTTTGAAGTGCGCGGAACGTCTGTAAAGTTGTCAATTTCAATCATCGCTATTTAGCCTGTGAATTTTCCGCTGTCTAGTCGCCCTCATGTTCTCCCTGTCCGCCGTAAGCCGGAGTTCCGCTGATTGGAATCCAGTTTCCCCATTTTGAAAGGCCGATGTCTGAAATCAGTTTGCAGTGCCTTGTAAGAGCGAATCTGATTGAATTTAATTGCCCTGGAGTTTTGATTAAAAATGGAGCTTGTTCAGTTCCGCTTCCGCCCTCAAAATTGAACGGAGTTTCTTTTTAGACAGCTGGCGCTCTTTCCCAGAAATTTTCTTTTATAACATCTTTTACGCACGCTGCCGGAACGCAGCCGTATTTGTTCCCGTCTTGAACGAGATACCGTTTTCCGCTGTAAATTTTCTGCAAGAATGATTCCGCCGCATGATAATTGAACTTTCTGAAAATTGCAGTTCCGTCCGCGCTTTTTAATGATTTTTTATTGTATTCTAAAAAAATCTTTAATAGTTATATTCGATAAAACTTTAGAACTCTATTGATTTTGGAAAATCGTAGTTTTTATAAAAAAGCGGAAAATGAAAATCACGGAGAATAATGCGATAAAAAATAAAAAAAATTAAAAAATAATCAAAAAATAATCAAAATTTCTGTTTTGATGCATTGACACTTTTTTGTGATTCGTATAATATAATACTCACGTTGAGCGTTTTAAGTGCTTAACGGTGATTGGGGTGTTAGCGAAGCTGGTTATCGCGCTGGCCTGTCACGCCGGAGATCGCGGGTTCGAGCCCCGCACATCCCGATTCTGATTTTCAAAAGAGAGTCAGAAATGATCCCTTAGCTCAGTTGGTAGAGCAATGGACTGTTAATCCATGTGTCGCT
>CAVDRA010000037.1:0-11055 GCA_963611155.1 bacterium
CTCCCGCACTGCGCAAAGCGTCCTGGAAGACATTATGAGAAAAAACGGAACTTTCTCGGCTAAACACAGACCTCTCACAGTACACCGGCTTGACCGCGACACAAGCGGAGTCATGATGTTCGCTCTTACAGAAGCCGCGCAGAAAAAAATAATGGACACATGGCACCAGATGGTAACAGAGCGCCTTTACCGCGCCGTGGCTGAAAACCCGAAAAACCCGAGACGTTTTCTGCCTTTTTCAGGACTTATTGATGATCCGCTTGCTTTCAACGCGCACAACGTAGGATTTGTTCCGAAAGACGGCGACAAACCGCGCCATGATGAGCGTTTCGCAAAAAAACACAACGAGCATTCTCTATACGAAAAAAACATCGAAGGATACGGAGAAAACCGCCATTTCAAGACAGTTCCTGCAAGAACAAATTTCACAACAGTTTTGAGAGGACCGACACACACGCTTTTTGAGCTTTCGCTCGACACTGGAAAGAAAAACCAGATCCGTGCTCACTTGGCTTCAAAAGGTTACCCGCTTGCCGGAGACGAGAACTTCAGGGCGAACACAGACAATTTTCACAGGCTTTGCCTTCATGCGCGCACACTTGAGTTCGTTCATCCGTTCACAGGCGAAACTCTCCGGTTCGAGGTTGCAGAACCCGAAGAATGGAAAAAATACGTTGAAAAAGGCGACAAAAATCCGGAAATTCCAATCTGGAAGCAGAATAAAAACGAAAAAGAGCACGTTCGTTTCCATAAGCATGCAAGCGTGGAATCTTTCGACGGCGGAAAAATTGAGCTCGGCAAGAAACGTCTGAGCTCGAAAGACAAAGCGCATATGGACTTTATCCAGCAAGGAAAGATCAAGGGAAGATAGACGGCTCTTTAAGGTTTTGTCTTAAAGCCATGTCTTAAGACAAAGCCTTAAAACTCGGAAAGGGCATTGATTAAATCTTGCGGCGTCATTGAATAGTCGCACTTTATCTTCTGCGAGGCAAACGCATGCGCAAGACTCCCCGAAATCGCGGCGTCAATCGCATGGCGCCCCTGAGCAAGCAAAGCCGCGACTATTCCGCTTAAAACGTCTCCGCTTCCGCCTTTCGCAAGACAAGGCTGCCCATGAGGATTTATGAACATCTTGTATTTGTAGCCGTCAAAATAACCAATCACAACATTTGCGCCCTTTAAAAGAAGCGCCTTTTTTGGAAACTTCCGGCAAAATTTTTCAACGAGAGAAATTCTTTCAACCACAATCTCTTCGACAGAAAACTCTCCTATTCCGCAGTTTTTCAAAAGCGCCTGAAATTCTTTCGGATGCGGAGTCAGAACAACTCCGTTATCTTTTTTCTTCAAAAAATCTTTAAGTCTCCCGGCATAAATCGCATCAGCGTCAATAACGCATTTTACATTCTGATGCGAAACAAGATAGTCAAAATAAAACTGGGATTTTTCATCTCCGCGTCCAAGCCCCATTCCAAAGGCAACAGCTTTTACATTTTCTGGAATTTCAGGAGAACTCATAATCTCGCTTGGAATATTGAGCTTTTTTTTATCGACATTTTTGCAAACCAAAGTCGAAAGCCCGGCCCCGAAATGCAAAGCGGCCGAAGCCGCAAGAACAGACGCCCCGGCCTTATCGCCAAGAGCGACAGCCACATGGCCGAATGTTCCCTTGTTCACATTGAATTTTTCACGGCGAGGCAAAATCATATCGCTTTTTTCAAGCAAATATCCTGCAATAAGATTGCTGTTGCTTGAATTTTCGTAAAGCCGGCTGTTAACGCCGAGTTCTCCGCAGACTATTTTTCCGGCATAATCTTTTGCAAAATCGCTGAAAAGACAAGTTTTCAGAGCGCCCATAGTCACAGTCAAATCGGCAACAAAAGCTCCCTGCGCGACTGTTCCGTTCTCCCGGAGGCCTGTAGGAACATCGCACGCGATTTTAAAGCACTTGCAGCTGTTCATGTCGTTAACCGCCTCGCAAGTCTTTTCATCCAAATCGCCATGAAATCCGCTTCCGAAAATGCAGTCAACAATTATGTCATTAAAGCGCAAATCATAAAAACTTAAATCATCACGCTTTACAAAACGGACGCCGCATTTTTCCGCGCGCTCCGCCTGAATTTTGCAAAGTTCGCTCTTTGGCTCAAAAAACTGAATCACAGAAACATCGTAATCAAAACGTAAATGGCGCGACAACGCATAGCCGTCAGCTCCATTGTTTCCCCCTCCGCATAAAATCGTTATTTTCTGAGGCGCACGTCTGTCGTTTGAAATTGGAAAAGGATTTCTTACAAATTTTTCAAGAGCAATCGCCGCATTTTCCATCATTATTTCTTCAGTAAGTCCATAGGAAACGCGGCAGCTCGCATCAAGTTTTCTAGTATCGTTGTAGAGCTTAAGCATAATTGAATTCTAATACATTTTATAATTTTTGCACTAGTTTTATTTTCAGGAAAAAAAACGCAAGACTCTGCTTCATGATGAGCGCCCGCCCTTTTTGTGCAATTCAGCGCAATTCGTTATACTGAATATTTCCGACATTTTTACAATTCTTGAAGATTCATTTTTTTGCGTTAAAATTCAAGAGATACCAACGAGGATACAAACTAATGCTTAAATTAAAACAAAATCCATTTAAATACCTGTTCATTTTTCTTGCAGTATTCTTTCTTGTCTGCCTTTGCGCCCAGATTGCGAGAATAAAATCAGAAAACAAGAAGGAACACAAGGCTTTTATCGAGGCAACTTCCGGAACTGCATCTTTTTTTAGAAAATCAAAAAACTTTTCAATTTATTTTGAAATTCCAGACCGCAACCAGGACAGCTCAACTCCAAAAACGAAAAACAGCTGGCTTGACGGAATAACAAACGAATGGGGAGCACAGTACGATATTTATATCGAAAATAATTCGCCGGCAATTCTTACAGACTGGAAACTCAAAATAATCCTTCCTTCATCTTTTAGAATTGACTCTTTCTGGAACATTGAAAAAGATTTAAAGGAAGTTCATTCTCCGCTAGAAAATTCAATAACTGTCCACGGAATCGACACTGCCTTAAACACAAAAATCTCAAACCTTGCTCCGGGAAAAATCGGCTTTGTTCTCTACACTCCACAAATAATTGAAACCTGCAGCTTTGAGCTTTCCTACAAATTGAATCTTCCGGTTTTAAAATCTCAGCAGGTAATAATTCTCCTTGTCTGCTTTGTATTGAGCGTTGTTGTGCTTTTTGTTTATTCACTTTTTGACATTATGTTAAAACGGCAGAAAAAACAGTCTTTTAGAACAATCCAGGCTCTTATCCGCCTTATTTCGCATTTTATAGACGTGCGCGATCCTTACACAAAGGAACATTCTTCCCACGTCGCAAAATATTCAAAGATGATTGCAGAAAGGATGGGATTTTCCGAGGAAGAGCTGCAGAACATTTACTGCATGGGGCTTTTGCATGATGTCGGCAAAGTTTACATTCCAAGCGAAATTCTAAAAAAGCCCGCAAAACTAACCGACGACGAATGGCAGATAATGAAGCGCCACACAATTTTTGGCTCGCAGGTTCTAAACGAATTTAAGGATATTCCGGAAGTAAAAGAAGCGGTTTTGTATCATCACGAACGCTACGACGGAAAAGGCTACATGGAAGGCTTAAAAGGCGAGGAAATTCCACTTGTAGCAAGAATTATCTGTGTTGCAGATTCCTACGACGCAATGGCAACCGACCGCGCCTACAGAAAAGCGCTCCCAAAGGAAATAATTTTAGCCGAACTCGAAAAAAACAAAGGAATTCAGTTTGATCCTAAAATCGCAGAAATCATGATTGCGCTCATAAAGGAAGGCAAAATTTAATTTAAAAAGGGGAAGTCTCCCCTTGCGCTCCAGCCACGGGCCGTGTCTTCCGCTATCCCCTCTGCGGGCTCAAATGCCGCCCGCAACGCCCGCTTTTGCTTACACAAAAACAAAAAATCTGCTATTATAATCTCCAAAATTAAATAATCGACATCAAACGAGCAGCTAAAAGCGTAAGTCCAGTTCGGACACGTTTTTGGCTGCTTTTTTTTGTTTAAAATTTTTAGGAGTGTTTTTTTATGAAAAACTACGATTTGGGAACGGAAAAAATCGGATGTCTTGTGCGCCATTTTGCAGTTCCGTGTGTAATCAGCATGCTGGTTGCGGCTTTGTACAATATTGTTGACCAGATTTTTATCGGCTGGAGCAACGCGGGCGCGGCAGGAAATGCGGCAACGAACATTGTTTATCCGTTTACAGTTCTTGCTTTGGGTCTTGCGCTTCTTGTTGGCGACGGAGCTATGGCTATGTTCAGTCTTGCGCTCGGCGAAAAAAACAGGGAAAAGGCAAACAAGTGCATTGGAAACGGTTTTTGCGTTCTTGTGATTCTTTCGGTTGTGCTTTTCATTCTTGGATTTTTGTTCAAGAAACAGATTCTCTCGATTTTTGGCGCAAATCCGGACGAAAAACTCTGCTACGACTTTGCAAACCAGTATTTTGTTGTTATTTGTTCGGGGCTTCCTTTTTATATGATTGGCCAGGGACTGAACGGCGCAATCCGCGCGGACGGTTCTCCTAAGTTTGCAATGGTCTGCACGCTGTCCGGCGCTGTTGCAAATATCATTCTTGACCCGGTTTTTATTTTTGCCTTTGGAATGGGCGTAAAAGGCGCGGCGATTGCGACGGTAATCGGGCAGGCTCTGACTTTTGTAATGAGCATTTTCTATCTTTTTCGCTCAAAGAATTTCCGTTTAAGTTTTAAAAGCCTAAAGCCTAATTTTGCGCTTCTATCACGGATTGAGCTGATTGGAATTGCCTCTCTTATAGTTCAGCTTTCGATTGTGATTATCATTGCGGTTGTCAACAATATGATTTCAAAATACGGCTACGAAACTTTCGCAAGCACCGGGGAAGCGTTCGGCTCTGTAATTCCCCTTGCCGTTATTGGAATCGTTATGAAAGTTTTTGGAATTGTAATTTCGGTTGTGATTGGAATAAGCCTTGGCGGTCAGCCTATAATCGGCTTTAATATGGGGGCAAAAAATGTTGGGCGAGTAAAAGAAACTATCCGCGTAATTCTGCGTCTTGTCCTTGCGCTCGGCATTGTTGTATTTTTGATTTTTGAGCTTTTGCCAGACTTGGCTATTTCTATTTTTGGAAAAGGCAATTCGCCTGAATACATTGAATACGCCCGGCTTTGCATAAGAATCTTTTTGAGCGGAATAATAATGACGTGCTTTATAAAATCCGTGGCGATAATCTTGCAGGCAACCGGAAAAAGCATAAAATCAACTCTGCTTGCCATGCTCCGCGACCTGATAATTTTCGTTCCAGCGGCGCTTATTCTTGCAACTGCGAGCCGTAATATTGTAACAATGCTGTGGAGCGCACTCATAAGCGATGCGTTTTCGTTCGTTGTTGCCGTGATTTTTCTGCGTGTCGAAATAAAAAACATGGAAAGTTTCGGGAGAAATTCGTAGCATCATTATTTTTAAGGCAGTTCCGACTTTATTTTTGTTCAAAAAACTAGATATTGTGCGGAACTGCTGAAGGGTGACGGCTTCAGAGTGATTCAGAATGACAAGGTATGACAATTTAATAATTTCCTTTTTCTTCTATTGTTTGTTTTTATCTGAAATTGTTGTCAAAAATGTTGATTAGCCCCCTAAAAGGTGACGATTTTTCGCTCAATCTATTTCAAGCAAATTTTTAATGCACCAGTCAGGATTCTGTGTATGAAAGGAATAGTAAACATCATTTAACTGCTTGTGAGGAAAAAGCTGCATAACAAATTTTGTGGATTGTTCCCTGGTATATGAAAAGTAACGGTATAAATAACCAATCCAGAACAAAGAGCTTTTAGAATATTTTACTTTGCCATAGGATGATTTTTCAAAGAGTTTTCCCTGAAATTCACATAGCAGTAAACCATTGTGATCAAATTCTTTCATTTAAAAAGCTCCTCAATATAAAGACCTGATTTAAATTCCCGTTTTGAAGATCTTAGTTTTGTATCAATTTCAAAGTCTCTTTCAATCAAACGCTTTCTGCAGTCTTCCCCCTCTGGTTCTGATATATAATATTTTTCAATAGGAATTAAATTGGACAATCAAGTTAAGCTATTACTTTTTATAATGTTACATAAAAAAATATGGCAGCAAGGAGTGCAAACAGTATGACAATATATGCAAAATCCGCGGATTTTATTTTATAATCATTTTTATGAAAAAAATATTTTCCAGCTTTTCTTTTGCTCTCTCTGCATTTCTTGCCTTTTCTGCATTTTTTGGCTGCGCATCGCTTTCATCTTCTTCTGGAAAAATCAAATCCTCTGCAGAATTTGTTTATTCAAACCAGAAAAATTTTGAAGAATATTCAAAAAAATCATTCGCTTCTGTTTCTTTAAAGGAATTTTCCGACGGATTCAGCCATGCGCGGTACAAATACGAAAACGAAATTCCGCCTTACGCTCTTTACAGCGCCTCTCAAATTGCAGGAATTGCCGAAAATATTCTTTTTCTGCAGAATTCTGACGGCGGCTGGGCAAAAAATCTTGATTTTCAGCGGATTTACACGCTCGAGGAGCTTTATTCAATCAAGGAAAAAAATAAAAACATTCTGCCCATAACGTTCAACCTAAAAAAACAGAACAACGGAAGCACAATGGACAACCGCAACATTTTTTCTGAGATCCGGTATTTGTCGCGAGTTTATGCCGAGATTCCAGAGGAGCGCTATGCCGAATGCGCAAAACGCGGCCTGCAGTGGATTTTAAACGCGCAGGAGCCAAAAACCGGCGGATTTACAGGCGCGGACGTTTACGCAATCACTTTTAACGACGATGTTATGGCGAACGCTCTTTCGTTTTTGAACGAAGTTGCAGAAAACAAAGCGCTTTATCCTTTTTTTGATGATGAATTACTGGAAAAAGCAAAAAAAGCCTACTGGCGCGGAATTGACTGCATTTTAAAAACCCAGATTACAGTCACCCTCGACGACGGAACAAAAATTTTAACGGCATGGTGCCAGCAACACAGCTACGAAAACTACGCTCCAGTCTGGGCAAGGGAATTTGAGCCGCCTTCAATCTGCTCTACTGAATCAAAAAAAGTCATTGAGCTTTTAATGAAAATCAAAAATCCTTCTGAAGAAGTAAAATACGCTGTAATTTCCGCCTGCGATTTTTTTTCAAGGGATGACATAAAAATCCGCGGAAAAAAGCTCGTGAGAATTCCAAGACAGGGAAGCGTTCTTAACGGAAGATATTCTGATTACGAGCAAAGGCTTGTTGACGATGAAAACGCGCATGACTTATGGGCAAGGTTTTATGCGCTAGATAAATCTTTTGATGTTGTAAGCAGAGCGAGAAAGCCGATTCAAGGCGAATATCCAAAAACACTTTCTCCTATCTGGTGCGACCGCGGCTGCAAATATGTGGAAAACTTTAACGATCTTTCTTTAGAGCGCAGAAACGGCTACGGCTACACAACCTCGTCAATAGAAAAACTCATCTCAAAAGAATACATGGATTGGCGAAAAAACAATGGAATGTGATAAAGCGCGCCATTGCCGAATTAAGGGGAACAGATAACCACATGGTCAAGAAACCACAATTTTAAAAATCTCCTGCAAAAGAGATGCTGTCTAATAGATTTGAAACGTAGCGCCAATTAAAATTGCTGTTGGCAGCTTATGCCCCTCCGGGCGACAGACTCAACCACCGGTGTTTTTTGTTTTTTTTCACCATTTTTTTTCATCATCTCCCCCGCTCCTATAAGTTTTTTTTATAATATCATTAAAATTTGTGATTTTTCAAAATGAGTTTTCTGTCTGATAATTTATCCAAAGAGGAAAACTTTTCCGGCACGCGTGCCGGAGATTTGGAGGTACACAAATGAGTAGCGCAACTATCACATTACTGTTCTTGCTGTTTGCGATTGTTATGTTCATCTGGGAAAAAATCCCGCTTGGAGTAACATCAATGATTGTCTGCGTAGGCCTTGTAGTTACAAAGGTTCTTGATTGGAAAACCGCTTTTGCAGGTTTTGTTGACAGCAATGTAATTCTTTTTGTCGCAATGTTTATTGTCGGCGGAGCTTTGTTCGAAACCGGAATGGCAAACAAAATTGGCGGAGTTGTAACGCATTTTGCTAAGACTGAACGCCAGCTTATTGTTGCCATTATGATAATCGTAGGATTAATGAGCGGATTTCTTTCTAACACAGGAACTGCGGCCGTTTTGATTCCTGTTGTAATCGGAATTGCAGCAAAGTCTGGTTATTCACGCTCACGCCTTTTAATGCCTTTGGTCTTTGCGGCTGCAATGGGCGGAAACCTCTCTTTGATCGGCGCTCCTGGAAACCTTATTGCTCAGTCTGCAATGCAGAATATGGGCAAGGAATTTGCTTTTTTTGACTACGCAAAAGTAGGCGGTCCTATTCTTATTGCTGGAATCATCTTCTTTGCTTTCTTAGGTCCAAAGCTTCTTCCAACGAGAACTCCTAGTGAAGATTCAGGATTTGATGAAAACCTTGATTTTTCTAACGTTCCTGCATGGAAACAGTGGCTTTCGCTTGGAATTTTAGTTCTTACACTTCTTGGAATGATTTTTGAAAAGCAGATTGGAATTAAGCTGCACATTACCGGCTGTATCGGCGCTCTTGCATTAATTTTGACAGGTGTAATTTCTGAAAAAGCAGCAATTAAATCGATTGACTTAAAGACCATCTTCCTTTTTGGCGGCACTCTTTCTCTCGCTTCTGCCCTGCAGAAATCCGGCGCAGGTGAACTGATTGCTTCTAAGGTAATTGGTCTGCTCGGCGACAATCCTTCGCCATATCTGCTCACTTTTGCAGTATTTATGCTCTGCTGTATTCTTACAAACTTTATGAGCAACACTGCGACTACTGCATTGATGGTCCCAATCTGTCTTTCGATTGCAAACAAAATCGGAGCTGATCCGAGTGCAGTTTTGATGGCATGCGTTATCGGCGGTTCATGCGCTTATGCAACACCGATTGGAATGCCTGCAAACACAATGGTTATCGGTGCCGGCGGTTATACCTTCCTTGACTACACAAAGGCTGGCTTGCCGCTGATTATTGTAGCGACTGTAGTAAGCATGATTTTGCTTCCGGTTTTCTATCCGTTTTTTCCAGGCTAAATAGAGAAAAGCGTTAGGGACTGTAGGAGCGCGCGAAGCGCGGTGCGGAGCACTGGAGCGCGTAAGACGCGGAACTCCGAAAGCCCCGACGGCACGAGTTTGCAAAGCAAACTCGTGAAGCAAAACGAAGTTTTGCGACGAACGCCCATAAACATAAAAAATAAAACAACAACAATTCTTTTTGGAGGTACAAAAATGTCAAAAGAGGAACAGGTTAAAAAGCTGACTGATTACATGGCTAACTTTATTGCCTACACTGCAAAAAAGCTGCCTGACGATGTAATTGCTAAGCTTCAGGAATTAAGAGAAAAAGAGGACAGCCCTCTTTCTAAGACAATTTACGACACAATGTTTAAGAATCAGGAACTTGCAGTAAAATTGAACAGACCAAGCTGCCAGGACACTGGCGTTTTGCAGTTCTGGGTAAAATGCGGAACTAAGTTTCCTTTGATTGACAATCTTGAAGCGCTTTTAAAAGAAGCTGTAGTTCAGGCAACTTTTGCTGCCCCGCTCCGCCATAACAGCGTAGAAACTTTTGATGAATACAACACTGGCAAAAACGTTGGAAAAGGAACTCCGACTGTTTTCTGGGACATTGTTCCAAACAGTGACGAATGCGAAATTTACACTTACATGGCCGGCGGCGGATGCACACTTCCGGGAAAAGCTATGGTTTTAATGCCGGGCGAAGGCTACGAGGGAGTTACAAAGTTTGTTCTTGACGTAATGACTTCTTACGGCTTGAATGCCTGCCCTCCGCTTTTAGTTGGCGTTGGCGTTGCAACTTCTGTAGAAACAGCGGCCCTTCTTTCTAAAAAAGCCCTTATGCGTCCAATCGGATCTCATAACAACAACGAAAGAGCTGCAAAGATGGAAAAACTGCTCGAAGACGGAATCAATTCAATCGGCCTAGGTCCTCAGGGAATGGGCGGAAAGTATTCTGTAATGGGAGTAAACATTGAAAACACAGCCCGCCATCCTTCAACAATCGGTGTTGCAGTAAATGTCGGATGCTGGAGCCACAGACGTGGTCATATTGTTTTTGACAAAGACCTTAACTACAAAATCACAACTCATTCGGGGGTAACATTATAATGGTAGAACTTAGAAATGGAAAAAAAGTGCTGATTACACCGGTTTCAGCAGAAGACTTGAAAGATATTAAAGTTGGAGACATTGTTTACCTCGACGGCAGCATGACAACCTGCCGCGATGTTGCTCACAGACGTCTTGTAGAAGAAGGAAGGGAACTGCCTGTTGATGTGCGCAACAATGCAATCTTCCATGCAGGCCCTATTATCCGTCCGCTCGAAAACGACAAATTCCAGATGGTTTCTGTAGGTCCTACAACAAGCATGCGCATGGAAAAGTTTGAATACGAATTTGTAAAACTTACCGGCGTACGCGTAATTATCGGAAAAGGCGGAATGAAGGAAAACACAGAGCGCGCTTGCAAGGAATTTGGCGCAATCCACTGTGTATTCCCTGCCGGAAACGCCGTAGTTGCAGCAACAGAAGTTGAAGAAATCATGCGCGCTGAATGGCGCGACCTAGGAATGCCGGAAACTCTGTGGAACTGCCGCGTTAAAGAATTTGGTCCTTTGATTGTTTCGATTGACGCCCAGGGCAACAATATGTTCGAAAAGAACAAGGTTGAATTTAACAAACGCAAAGACGAAGCAATTGCCGAAATCTGCAAGCATGTAAGTTTTATTAAATAGATTGAATGTCGAGCGGCAAGCAATAATTTAAATAGCCTCTCGTCGAGAACCTTCCCAAAGCCACACGGTTGCGACAAGCGCAAAGTGCGTTTTGGGACAGAACCTCGACTACATCTCCATGTTTACATCCATGATGAGACCGATATTTCCCTGCTCTGTGCTAGGA
>CAVDRA010000038.1:0-10956 GCA_963611155.1 bacterium
TCGATATTCAGCGCGTAGACATTCCTCGGCGCAAAAGGATCTCCCTTGACTTTATGGAGAAGATTCGGCGGCGAGCCCGGAATTGTGTAAAGGCGGTCTCCGTTTGTCTCAAGATCAGGCATTGCGGAAAGCAGTCCCCAAGTGTATGGATGGCGCGGATCGTAGAAAATCTCGTCGGCAGTTCCGCTTTCGATTATTTTTCCCGCGTACATTACATTGATTCTGTCGGCGACCCTTGCTACAACGCCCATGTTGTGCGTGATGAAAATCACAGACAGATTGCGCTTTTTCTGGATTTCTCTGATAAGGTCGAGAATTTTCGCCTGGATTGTAACGTCAAGGGCTGTGGTCGGCTCGTCGCAGATTAAAAGCTCAGGGCTGCACGCAAGCGCAATCGCAATTACGATTCTCTGCCTCATTCCGCCTGAAAGCTGGTGAGGATAATTCTTCATCCTTGCTTTGGCGTCTGTGATTCCGACCTCATGCAGAAGCTTGAGAACTTTCTGGTAAGCCTCTCTTTTTGGCGTGTGGTAATGGTAAATCATCCCTTCGGCAATCTGTTTTCCGATGCTCATCGTCGGGTCAAGTGAAGTCATCGGATCTTGAAAGACCATCGCGATGTTTTTTCCGTTGATATTCCGTCTGATGTCCCGGGGCTTCATGTTAAGAATGTCGTGCCTTGTGAATGTCTTGTTGTCCGGCTCAAGGCAGTTGTATATGATTTCGCCCGAGTTTATAACTGCGTTTTTCGCGAGAATTCCCATTACAGTTTTTGTGGTTACTGATTTTCCAGAGCCCGACTCGCCGACAATCGCAAGCGTTTCGCCCCGTTTCAGCTCGAAATCGACACCGCGGATAGCGTTCACCATTCCTGCTGTAGTCTTGAATGAGATGTTCAGATTCTTTACAGAAAGAATAGTATCGTTTTTTGAATTGTCATTTTCTGGCAGATGCTGAAACGAGTTCAGCATGACGGTTTCCTTCAGATTGTCTTCTTTATTTGGAATATCGCTCATTTCACTGCTCCTTGAATTTCGGGTCAATAGCCTCACGCAGTCCATCAGCAAGAATGTTAAAGCTAAGCATAAGCACTGCAAGAACTACAATCGGAGGAATAATCTGGTAAGGATGCGTTGTAAAACTGTTGAAAGCGTCGCTGATAAGCGAGCCGAGAGAGCATTGAGGAACAGGAATTCCAAGCCCGACAAAGCTTAAAAAAGCCTCTGTGAAAATCGCTGTCGGAATCGAGAACATTGTCTGCGTGATTACCTGGCCGTTAATGTTCGGCAAAATTTCATGAAGAATAATCGAAAAATTGCTTGCGCCCAAAGTCTTTGAGGCAAGGACAAATTCGCGCTCCTTTAGATTCAGCATTTCAGCCCGGGCGATTCTCGCCATTCCAATCCATTCTGTTATCATGAGCGCAAAAATAATTGTCGCAATTCCTGGCTTTAGAATCAGCATTAGAAGAGTGACTATTACAAGGCGCGGAATTCCGTTCACAATCTCTGCAAAACGCTGCATTACAGAATCCACCATTCCGCCGAAATATCCCGAGATAAGACCGAAAGAAAGCCCGATAATCATGTCTATTAAGACTGCGACGATTGAGATATAAAGCGAGACACGCGTTCCCATCCATGTGCGTGTCCAGATGTCGCGTCCGAGAGTGTCCGAGCCGAACCAGTAGTAAACATCGCCGTCGCCGTTCTTGTCGTAAAGATTTATTTTTCTGCTGCCGGAAGTTGTGCGCATATTCTCGTCGCCGTTGAAAATTCCGAGCTTTTCAAGCCCTTGAATTCGCGGCGCATAGCTTTTCTGCTCAAGATTCTGTTCTGAATAAGTGTATTTTGTGAAATGAGGGCCTGCAAAGGCGAGAAACATAATCACAATAATTGCGACTGCCGAAAGAACCGCGCTCTTGTTTGAGAAAAAGCGGATTCTGACTTCCTTCCAGTAGCTTACGCTTGCAAAATTCGAGTCAATCTGTGTTTTCGCGCTGTCTGATTTTAACTTGAAGTCATTCTGATAAAAATCAGGATTGAAATCTGAACTAAAATCTGCGGAAGATGAATCTTCTGAAAGAGGGCATGGCGAAATCATCTTTTCTTCAATTTTACTCATTTACTGCTCCTGAAAGGCGGATTCTCGGGTCAATTACGCCGTAAAGAATATCGACTGCAAGCATGATTCCGATGTAAAGCGCGCTGTAGATAAAGCTTAGCGCGATTACAACATTGTAGTCGTTCGACTGTATTGCAGTGACTAAAAGCGAGCCGACACCTGGAATAGCGAAAATTTTCTCGACGACAAGCGAGCCGGTCATCAAATCGACGATGAGCGGAGCCAAAACTGTGATAATCGGAATAAGAGTGTTGCGCAGCGCATGCCGCACAATCAGTCTCCAGCCGTAAAGCCCCTTGCTTTCCGCAAGCTGGATATAGTCCGAGCCTAAAGCCTCAAGCATTTCTGTTCTTGTAAAGCGCGCAATCGAAGCCATTGTGAACATGCAAAGCGAGACGCTCGGCAACACGCTCGAAAAATAAGGCGACTGGGTTGTGAAAAGCATAGGAAAGATTTTCCATTTAAAGCCGAACTGATAGCTTAGGGCAAGCGCAAAAACGTAGCTCGGAACGCTCACTCCGATTACAGAAATCATCGTGGCGATTGTGTCCCAGACTGTGCGGTGCTTGATTGCGGCTATAATTCCAAGAATCAGGCCGATAATCGCTCCGATAAAAACCGCCTGGAATCCGATTCTGCACGAAACCGGAAGGCGGGAAGCAATTAGAGTTGAAATCGGCGTGTTTTTCGAGATGTTGTAGCTTACACCGAAATCGCCGCGGAACATATTTCCGACATATTTGAAGAACTGGATAAAAATCGGCTTGTCCAGCCCGTATTTTGCATATAAAGCGGCACGTTGATCTGCCGAAAGTTTCTCGTCATTGAACGGCGAGCCTGGCATAAGCTGAAGAAGAATAAAAAGAATAAGAGTGATTGCCAGAAGCGTAAAAAGAGAAATTAGAATTCGTTTTAAAATATATTTTCTCAAAATTTTTATTCCCAAAATGGATTTCTGCATTGAGCCCAAATAAAACAAAGTGAAATCCAAAAATACAAGTGTAAATTTTTTATAGTTTTTTTAGTTTTTTGGCGCATTCTGCCGGCAATTGCGGCAATTGCCGGCAGAATGCGCACACGTAAATAAGCGTAGCAGTCGCCAGGCTGATACGCCGAAATCCCATTGTGCACGCACGGTGATTGAGCCTGTCGAAATCACCAGTAAAGAATATTGGCGTTATTCCGGAAGATTCAATCACCGTTATGTTTATTGGTTCAAAATAAAAGCTATTTTGTTGTGTTCTTGTAAACTCTGTTAAGAGCAACCGGGTGGAATTCAATTCCCTTAACGTTAGACTTAACCATGCAAGCGTCTGCCTGCTGGTACAATGGGAAGATTACAGCGTCTTCAAGAACGATTTTTTCCGCCGCTTTCAAAGTTGCCCATCTTTCCTTTGGCTTCTGCGCATATTTTCCTGTAACGCAAGATTCAATCAGCGCATCGTAAGCCGGGTTAGACCAAAGTCCGTAGTTGTTAGAATTGTTTGTGAGCCACATTCCCAGGTAAGTCATAGGATCCGCATAGTCCGGGCCCCATCTTGTGAACGCAAGCTCGAAGTTTCCGTCCTGCATGTCCTGAACACGCTGTTTTTTCGGCTGAACACGAAGATTGATTGTTGTTCCAGGAAGAGTTTTTTCAATCTGCTCCTTGATTACAGCCGCTACATTCTGCTGCACTGTTGTGTCGTCAACAATCATCTCAAAAGTGAACTTGTCTTTTCCAAGCTCAGCCTTTGCTCTCTTGTAGTATTCCTGCGCTTTTGGAGCGTCAAATCCGCAGAGTTCCGGGAATTCCTTCTGTGTTGTGATAAAGTCTTCTCCATTCTCGTTATAAGCGAACTGCGCTGGAACCGGAGTATAAGCCGCCATTGAGCCGTCTTTTACAACATTCTTTACGATAGATTCACGGTCAAGAGCGAAAGTGAAAGCTTTGCGCATATTAAGATTCTGGAATTCCGGAACCTTTTCAATCATCGGAGAAACGTACCAGAGGTATCCTGCTCCGATTGATCTGAATTCTGGATCGTCTTTTACCTGGTCAACCTGGTCTCCGGAAAGCTTAACGATGTCGAGAGTGCCGTTCTGGTAAGCCATCAAAGCCTGCTGGCTGTCTTTAAGAACCTGGTAGTTCAATCCGTCAAGCTTGATTTTGTCCGCAGCGTAATATTTTTCATTCTTCGTAAGAGAGAATGCGACCGCTGCCGGCTGATAGTCAGTCATGACAAATGCGCCGTTTGAAAGAACTGTGTCAGCGCTTGTTCCGAATTTGTCGCCCACAGATTCATAGAATTTGCGGTTTACAGGATAGAAAGTCGGGAAGTAAAGAATTGAGTCAAAGTAAGAAACAGGAACTTCAAGCTGGACCTGCAAAGTTTTTGCGTCCAAAGCCTTTACACCAAGCTCGTCCAAAGGAAGCTCGCCTGCGATGACTTTTGCGGCGTTCTTAACCTGTCCGATGTCGGAAAGCATATATGCGTATTCAGATGCGATTTTAGGATCTACTGCGCGCTGCCAGCCGAAAACAAAGTCATCTGCTGTTACAGGCTCGCCGTTTGCCCATTCAGCATCCTCGCGGATTTTGAATGTGTAAGTCAGACCGTCCTGAGAAACCGCTTCCTCTGCGCACAAAGCGTTGACTGTGGAGCCGTCTCCAGCCATCTGCTTAAGACCGTCTGTAAAGTTCGCGATGACCTCGAAAGAAGTTCCGTCAACTGCCTGCTGAGGGTCGAGGGAAGCAACCTCAACTTCAACCATAACATTAAGGACATTGCTTTTTGACTTTTTCTCGCCGCAAGAAGCAAGCCCGAACACGAAAAGCGCAGAAAGTCCCAAAGCCGCGCCCTTGAACAAAGATTTCATCTTTGACCTCCAAAAAAAATGGCTGGCTCACTTTACTAGTTAGCCAGCCGTCTTTGTCTAAACGTAAGTTTATTATAAGTAAATTGGTAGGTTTGTTCAATAAGAGTGAGTAATTTCTTGTGAGCAATTCTTTTTTGTTTAAAAAAGCGGACAGCGAAAAAGATTTTGTTTTATAAGAGGGTAGGGAGCAAACAGTCCGGCGGACTGTTTTTAGCGAGTCTCCGAGAAGCTATGTTTCCGAAGGTCGCCTGCGGAAGCCCGCTCCCGCAACACCCCCAAATCTCTAAAACAAATCCAGAGAGCTGTCGAGATAAATCTTTTCCCTCACATTCAGCTGAAACTCAGGCTTAGTCATGTAATAGAGGAGAAATTCCAGAATCAGCGCGCTGCCAAGGCTCCGTCCTTCAATCTTAAAATTAGAAAATCCCAGCGGCGCATATTTTGTCTGGATTTCTCCTATATTTATAAACATTGGATTCTTCATCGCTTTAGAAAAAACATAGCCTTCGCTTCCGCCCGGAGAATTGCAGATGTGGTCAGGAACATTTTCTCCAAGATTTTTGCGGCTCACGTTTTCATAGCAGGCTTTACGCTCAGCGCAGCCAGGAAAGCAGCATTCATTGCATAAAAATTCAACCTTGTCTTTTTGTTCTTTAGTAAGATTAGAAAGAAAGGCAAACATTTTGTTCAGTCTAAAGTCCGGAACAACATAGCTAAAATCCCTGCGGTTCAATTCTTCTTCAAACTCTGCAAAATCCGTTATCACTTTCGTGGTCGAAGAAACAAAATAAAAGTCCGGATATTTTTCTTTAAGATATTCAAGCAAAAGCTCAGAATGAACGATAATTCCGTTTTTAACGCCGCAGTTTGCGTTCTGGAACAGTCTGCAAAGCGCATTGCATTTTTTGTCAGCAAGATGTTCAGCCCTTAAAAGCGAATTAGAAAAAGTAAGACGCGCAGAAATTGAGTATTCTTTAAGCAAAGACAAAACGTCTTTAGCGTTGTTGCCGCCAAAACCCGCCCGTCCGCCGCCCCAGACACAGTCACCAGGCGCGCCATAAACCGAGCCGATTTTGCACCAGTCATAAAAATATTCGCGGTGAGCATAAAAAAGCGGCAAAAACACAGAATAAAAATCAAAAAATTCAAAAAGCCCGGGAAGATGGTAATAAATGGCAGAGTTTTTCATTGGTTTTAAAAGAACGCAGAGTCTGTTCTGCATATTTGTCAGTAAAATTTCCATAAAATAATACCACAGATTATTTTTTTAGTTTTTCCTTAATCTTTAAGTTTTCATGCTAAAAAAATGTGTAGCCATACAAGTTTTTTTTTGTACAGTAATCTTAAAGGAGTTTTTTATGAAAACATCGGTGAAAATACGCGGATTTGCTGTCATTTTGATTTTTTTAACAACATTGCTGGCTAGCTGCGCTACAACAGTCAATCGTGTTTTTCCAGAAAAAAAGCATTGGATTGTTCCTGAGCTAAATGCAGTCGGTGAGGCTTATATTGGCGATACATTAATAAAAGAAGGCACATCCTCAGAAACTGAGGCTATCATTTTAAGAATTGACCATGGCAAAGCTGGCTGGTCTACAGTGCATCCTAAAGGCACTTATAAATTTGTGGGGACAACAACAAAATCAATAACTGATGCAAATCGTAAAAAAATCGGCACAAAAACTTACAAAGTGTATGAATTTGGCACACAGACGATGGGCGCTTGGGGATATAAATATCCGAAGATTATTGAAGATGAAAACGGAGAGCTTTATTTGCTGGGAGATTCGTATAACACTAAATTAACTCAGGATAACTATTCAAGAACAACAGTCCTTGATGTTGACGGTTATTATCTTGAGCAGCAGCTGATTTATACAGGTTGCGATGGCGATATTCTAAAATTTACTTACAGGGAATTTGCGGATAAATTTGCGCGGGCTTCCTTCTCAGTTGATGCAACATACGACCTTTCAAAAAGCAATGTAATCCGCTTCAAGGGGGCGTCGCTTGAAATTTTGAATTACGGAAACCAGAACATAAAATACAAAGTTCTGACAGGCTTTAAGGAAGAATCCGGACAAGACTAAAATATTTTCGTTAGGGGAGAGCGGCATTTTCTCAAAGATTGCGGTTTAAAATCACATAAACATATGCTATGCATCCGCAAAATTTTATAAGCGGGAAGAAAACTGCCATTGCAAAAAATCTTTTTTTTGTTTAGATTAATCCCCGCTTCAGATTGAATATCTTGGAAACTTTCCATGTCTCATACGTAAACAGCGTAGTTTAACAATCTTTTGCAATAAACGGGCAAAAGAAAATGAACTGCGCTTTTTTTTTAGCGCAAGTCCGTTTTATATTTTTATAGGAGGCGTGATAAAAATTGCATCCGTGTAATTTTTATCATTACAGTTTGCTCAAGCGCTGCTTTCACAAACTGTGATTCTCGCCATCCATGGCTCGCCGCTAACGCGGTGTTTTTTAAGGAGTGCGCTATGCCAAAATCTTTATTTCAGGAAATTATTTTTACGATTTTTATGGTGTTCGTCATGGTTTATGCCATGGTCTGCTACAACATTGCAGTTGCGACAGGCAGTTTTACAAACAAGGTCTTTCTTAAGGCTTTTCATGAACTGCCGGTTATGTGCCCGATTGCCATTGTTTTAGACATGCTGATTGCAGGTCCTCTTGCAAAAAAAATCACATTTGCGCGCTTTAATCCTGCAAAAGACAATCCGGTGTGGATCGTTCTTTCAATTTCTGTATGCTCTGTATGGTTTATGTGCCCGCTCATGAGTCTTGCCGCAACCTTGCTTTTTAAGGGCGGATTCCATAAAGAAACTGTTTCTCTGTGGATTGCAACAACATTTATGAACTATCCGATGGCATTACTCTGGCAGCTTTTCTTTGCAGGGCCAATTGTCCGCTGTGTGTTCTCTTTGATTTTTAGAAACAACAATAAATAGGATAAGCAGGTCATTCCGAACTCGATTCGGAATCTCATAAATAATGAGGGGTCTGTCGCCGGGTAAGGCTAGAGGCCGGTCAATGAATGGCATCTCTAAAAAATCATTTTCAATGCTTTTTTAGAGATGCCTGCGAGTTTTAATTCGTTGATATAGCACGAATTAAAACATCGCATTTTCAAAGTTGCCTCTAAAAATTGCAATTTTTAGAGGCTCCCTGAATAAAAAATACCGTTCACCGACCTTTTGCACGGCTATTCTTTTGACTGGCGTTCTGTAGGCAGTCAAAATTATGAAGAATAATCCTTAGTTTACAAAATAACTAAAAAATACTACATTTGTAAACAGAGGTAATTATGAATGCAAATGAAATCTTTTCTCAAAGATTAAAAAACGCCCGCATTATGAAAGGACTTTCTATGGATGGACTTGTTTCCCTTATGGGCAACAGCATTTCTAAAATGTCCATTTCAAAGTATGAAAAATGCCAGCTTTCTCCTAACAGCTCAGTTATTATCTCGCTTTCAAAAGCCTTAGAGCAGCCGGCCGATTATTTTTTTAGGCCTTATTCGCTGCAAATCAATTCCATAAAATTTCGTAAAACCAAAAGCAAGCTGTCAGTAAAAGAAGAAAATGCAATCAAAGAACAGGTTTCAGACTTAATTGAAAGATATATCAACGTAGAAGAAATCTGTAATGCTTCTGTAAAATTTACCAGCTCTTTCAATGAAATAATCACTTGTGAAAAACAGGTAAAAAACGCTGCCGAATCACTGCGTAATGAGTGGCTTATCGGCAATGACGGAATCGTAAATGTAATTGATTTACTGGAAGAACACGGCATTAAACTTATGGAAATTGAAGCGCCTGCTTCTTTTGATGGATTAACTTCAATGGTAAATGATGTTTATCCTGTTATTATTTTAAATAAAACCTATCCGTCAGAAAGAAAACGCTTTACTGCCTTACATGAGCTCGGTCATTTGTATTTAAATTTTTCCTCTGATACTTCTGAAAAAGATGAAGAAAATTGCTGCAATCTTTTTGCAAGTGAAATGCTTATTTCCGAAAGTACTTTTAAGAATATTATTGGCGAATCCAGGCACGATATTTCTTATCAGGAATTGAAGGCTATACAGCTTAAATTTGGAATTTCGTGCGATGCCCTAATGTATAAGGCAAAGACCTGCGGAATAATCAGCGAACAAAGATACAAGACTTATTTTATCCAAAAAAACAAAAATCAAGCCTTTAAGCAGCTTGTTGAAAAATCAATTTATCAAAAAGAAGAAAGTCTCAGGTTTAAAGCCCTTGTTTATAAAGCATTAAGCGCTGAATTGATTACAACTTCCAAAGCAGCAAGTCTTCTTAATCAGGATGTTGAACAAGTACGCGGGGATCTTGTTCTTGTATGATTAGTGAAAAAATTGTCGTAAGCGATTCAAATATTTTCTTTGATTTACTTTCTGTTGATTTATTAAACGAATTCTTTCTTTTGCCATGCAATATAACAACAACAGATTTTGTTATAAGCGAGATCATTCGTCCTGAACAACTCGATAAAATTCAAGGTTTTATTTTCTCAAAAAAACTTGAAGTCATTAAATTTAATATTGAAGAAGTGAATAAAATTTTTGAACTTTATCAGTCAAATGATAACAATGCTTCAGTTACAGACTGTTCCGTCTGGTACTATGCAAAGAGCGTTAACGGCAGACTGTTAACAGGTGATGGAAAATTGCGAAAATCTGCTTCTAATGACAATGTAAAAGTTTCCGGAATTCTGTATATTTTTGACAACCTTGTTGACTATGGAATTTTAGACAAGACTACCTGCGCAGCTAAACTTGAAACTTTGATGCAAATAAACAATCGCTTGCCAAAAGGCGAATGTGAAAACCGAATTTCACTGTGGAAAAGTGCAAAGTAACTTATTCAAATTCCCTTACTTCATTTCTGAAGAGCGTAATGCTTTGTGTCATAGGACTTTCCATCGCTAGCAGTTATCCTAAAATTTCGGATAACTGAATCTTCTTTAAGCTCTGAATCTTCAAACACCTTTAAAATGTGATAATTGATAGTCCTGACATCCACTTCATACAAAGCTGCCAGCATTTTTTGCGTAATCCAGATATTTTCATCTTCGTAGCGGACTTCAATGCTGTTTTTGTCGTCTCCAGTCGCCGCTATAAAAGTAAGATATTCCGCAGCAGAACTACGGATTGTTATGTCTTTTTTCATTTATCTTCTTTCCCTACGTGTAATTATTTCTGCTATGCTTATAGACTAGCACAGTTCTGTGGATAATGCCGATTTGTTTGTAGCTTACATTACCTTTGGTGAATGTTTTTCTAGCAGATAATTACCCGGGGCATTTTCTAAATCAGACATCAATTTTTCAAAATCAGCAGCTGAGTATAAAGTTTTTTCTGCCTTTTCAATTTTTATGCAGAAGCTTTTTACCGTTTAACCGTCTTAACAATCCGGTTAAAACGCAAAACTATGACAGCGACCGAAGGAACTTGAATAAAAAATCCCCCGGCTGAATTTTGTCATTCATCCGTCTAAATTTTGTCACTCATCCGTCTAAATTTTATCGCTCATCCGTCTAAATTTTGTCACTCATCCGCCTAAATTTTGTTGCTCATCCGCCTAAATTTTGTTGCTCATTCGTACTGTATTCTAAAAAATCTTGGTTTGAGGCATAAAAAAAGCCGGGAACTTAAGACGTTTGTCGCCTTAAGCTCCCGGCACACCGTTCTTTTTAGAATTCTGCGCTATTCAATTCTGAACTCTGTTCCGAAGGTGTTTGTTTTTGTTTCTTTTGAAAGTGCCTTTCCTGCAATAAACTGTGTCTTTATCATTATTTTGTAAGTCCCGCTTTCAAGGTCGTTTGGGACTACGCAGGAAACTGTCTTCGGGTCGTTGCGCCCGAGTTTTTCTACAGAGAGTTTCACCGTCTTTGCTTCGTCACTGCAGTTTACAAAATAGAGTCCTACATCTT
>CAVDRA010000039.1:0-10617 GCA_963611155.1 bacterium
CAGACAGCTTTTAAGCGGAGGGGCTGAGCGTCTTTACCTTTTTGGCCACGGAGAAAATTCCATCGTGCAGATTTATCGCGAGCTTCATGTTTTGCAGCAGGAAGGAGTCGGCGAAAAAGCTACAGTCGTCCCGATTATCGGAGACATGAAAGACCGCGAATACACTAAATTCATAATAAAAAAAACAAAGGCGGATGTTATCTTTCATTGTGCGGCTTACAAGCACGTTCCGATGATGGAAGAAAATCCTGTGGCGGTAATCGAAAACAACGTCTACGGAACAAAAAATCTTCTTGATGCGGCCATAGACTGCGGCTCAAAAATTCAGCGTTTTGTTCTTATTTCAACAGACAAAGCAGTGAGCCCGGTGAGTATTTACGGAGCGAGCAAAATGCTTTGTGAAAAACTTGTTCTCCAGTATGCAAAAAAAGCAAGAGAAAATCAGAATTTCATGTTTGTGCGCTTCGGAAATGTCTTGGGGTCGCGCGGCTCGATTTTGCCGCTTTTCCAGCAGCAGATAAAATCAGGAGGTCCAGTTACTGTCACTGACAAAAACATGGAGCGCTATTTTATGACGATTCCGGAAGCGTGCTCTCTTGTGCTTGAAACAGGCGGAGTCGGAGAAAATGGAAAATCCTATCTTCTTGATATGGGCGAGCCGCTGAAAATTTACGATATGGCAAGACAGATTGTAAAATTTTCAGGACTGGAGCCGGAAAAAGACATCGAAATCAAGATTATCGGATTAAGACCTGGCGAAAGAATTCACGAGCCTTTGTGGCTGGACGAGGAAGAGCCTCAAAAAACCGGATATGAAAAGATTCTCGAACTGAAAAACATGGAATTTGGCGATGAAAATCTAGATTCGCTTTTAAAAGAGCTTGAGCCTATCTGCTTCTGGAAAAATGCCCCGGAGAAATTCAGAAACAAGGAAATGCTTGTTTTAATTCTGAGAAAAGCAGTTCCAAGTCTTGACGAGTTTTACAACGAAACAGGAAAGTTTTTAAAGCACGGGAATTTATGATTTTTAATAAATTTAGAGACAACGAAAGTGTGCTGCGAGTTTCATTACGAAAACCCGTTTATGGCAACTGCGTTAGGGATAGAAGCACCTGCGAAGCAGTTCTGAAGCGCAGCATTGGTGAAACCAAGCAAGCGAAAGAATGAGCCGCGCAAGACGGTGAAGTGCGCATAGCCCGCCCCGGCATTTTCCGCCGGAGAAGTCATTCTGAGGAAAATGATTCCGCTATAGCGGAACAGGGCAGCAAAAGCTTGAAAAGCGAAGCTCCCGAACAACGGAATGTTTAGCAACCATAGGTTGCGACAGACGCCCGAATTTTTGAATTTTAATTTTTAGGACTAGAGATTTTTATGAAAGTTCCTTTTTTTAAGCCTTCTTTTTCAGACGATGAGAAAAAGGCTGTCTGCGATGTGATTGACTCAGGCTGGCTTACAACTGGAAATGTAACCCATGATTTTGAAAAAGAATTTTCGGAATTCATCGGCGCGAAGCATGCGCTTGCTGTAAATTCGAATACAAGCGGCATGATTCTTGCCATGGAAGCTTGCGGTGTAAAGGACGGAAAAACAGTAATCACAACGCCCTACACTTTTGTTTCAACGGCCGCTTCTGCCCTTCATTTGAACGCGGAAGTTATTTTTGCCGACACAAAGGCGGATTCTTATTCAATTGATCCTGAAAAAATAGCAGAAATTCTTGAAAAGCTAAAAGACGAAGGAAAAATAGAGTCTGTGGCGGCGATTGTCCCGGTTCACATCGGAGGAAATCTTTGCGACATGGAAAAAATCACAGCGCTTGCAAAAAAATATTCAACTGCGGAAAACAAAATTTATGTAATTGAAGACTGCGCACACTCTTTTCCAAGCCGCACAAAGAACGGTTTTGCGGGAACGCTTGGCGACGCAGGAGTTTTTTCTTTCTATGCGACAAAAACAATCACGACGGGCGAAGGCGGAATGGTCACCACGAACGACTCAGCGCTCGCAAAAAGAATGTCCCAAATGCGCCTGCACGGAATGGACAGAGATGCCTGGGACCGCTACACAAGCGACAAAGCGAGCTGGGAATACGATATTATCGCGCCTGGATTCAAGTCGAATCTGCCTGATGTCTTGAGCGCGATTGGACGTGTCCAGCTAAAAAAGGCAGACTCATTCTTTGAGAAAAGAAAAAAAATTGTGGAAAAATACAATAAGGCTTTTAAAAACTGCGGTTTTCTGACTCTTCCGCCAGATGGAGAAGGAAACGCATGGCATTTGTACATGATTCAGCTGAATCTTGAAAAGCTTGACTGCACACGGAACGAATTTGCGAAAGAGCTTCAGTCAAAGGGGCTTGGCATTTCCATGCATTTTATCGCGATATACAATTTTTCTTATTGGAAAAAACGCTACCCGGAATTCACACCGGAACGCTTTCCGAACGCGCAAAAACACTACGAGCGTTCAATCACAATTCCGCTTTGGCCTGACATGACCGAGGAGATGGCAGAATATGTGATTGAAACCGTGGTTCAAACAGGAAATAAGCATTATGTGCGCTAAAAAAAGCCTTGCGAAACCCAAAAAAACAGTTATTTTTTCAAATGATTTCTACAGCGACATGCGCGCCGACGGAATGTTGTACGCGCTGATTGTAAGAAGTCCTTTTGAATCCGGAAAAATAAGCTCGATTCAGCTTGAGAATCAGGAGCCGTTTCCTGAAAATTACGAAATTTTTACAGCAGGCGACATTCCAAACCAAAAATTCATAACGACATTCGGCACACACACAGAAATTTTCTGCACCGGCGAAATAAAATACAAAGGAGAGCCGGTCGCGCTCATTGCAGGTCCCGAAAAAGAAAAACTTTTTGAACTGCGCAAAAAAATACAGATAAGTGTATCTCAAAAAGATTCAGAAAAAATTCCCGAAGGAAATGACAAAGCAGAACAAATTCAAAACGGACAAAAAGAAGAAAAAGAAATTGCGGCAGAACGTGAAGTTTTATCTGGAGATGCGCAAAGCGAATTCGAGAATTCTGAAAACAAAATTATCGAGGGAACTTGGGAAAATTCTGTCACGCAGCATGAAATCAAGGAAACGGCAGGTTGCTATTGTGTCTTAAAAGGCGAAAATCTACATATTTTTACTGCGAGCCGATACATAACGCACATAAAAGACTCGGTAAGCCGGGCGACAGGAATCGATAAAGGAAACATAATCTTAAACTGCACAAAGAAAAACAACCGGAATTCAAACCAAATCTGGATGAGCTCAATTTTTGCGGCAATGGCAAGCGTGGCCGCGGCAAAAACAGGAAAACCGGTTCTGCTGGCTCTCGAGCGGGACGATGAGACAAAATTCATTGAGAGAGCAACGCCTGTAAAAGTAAAAAACAAGGCCGCGGTTTCAAAAGACGGAACAATAAAAGCGATGGAAATTGAAATAGAAGCGGATACAGGATATAAAAATCCGCTCGCAGAAGAAATGCTCGACAGATTTTCAATTGCGGCGGCGGGAATTTACAGCACGGAAAATTTAAAAATAACGACAAAAATTTTTTCATCCGCAAACCCGCCGTCTTCAATCAGGCTGAACAGAATCGATGCCCAAGTTTTCTTTGCGCTAGAAAGCCAAATTCAAAAAATATGCGAGGAGACAGGATTCACTCCGCTTGAAATCAGGCTGAAAAATCTAAAAAAACAAAAAAACAGCAAAAATCCGTTTGCGTTTGAGCTTGGACGCGCAGAAGACTCAATGAAAGCGGTTTGCTCTAGAAGCGATTTTAACAGAAAATATGCAGTCTATAAGCTCGCTGAAAAAGGCAGATACGAAACTGACGAAAATTCGCCCTATTCTCCTCCGCTGAGAGGAATAGGAATGGCCGCGGCCTTTGACGGAAACGGTTATCTCGGAACAAATTTCAAAAACGAAAATTTCAGCATGCAAGTGACTATGTCCGAAGACCGGAAAATCTTCGTGAACACAGCTCCGCCGTCGCAAAATATCCGGGAAATCTGGCAAAAAATCATAATCGACTCGCTGGGAGCTGATAAACGGAGCATTCAGTTCAATCTTGATCTTTCTCTGGCTGAAGCTAACGAGAAAGGAATCACAGCAATTCAAAACGACTTGATGATTGGAAATATAAGCATAAAAACGCATCTTCTGAAAAAATGCATTGAAGCGATAAAACGCAAAAAAGAGCCGGTTTTTCCGTTCACTGTAAAAAAATCGATTTCACCGTCGAAAAGAAACCAATGGAATGAGGAAACTTTTTCAGGAACACCTTTTTTTTCGACATCATTCGGAGCTTGCGTTGTTGAAGTCGAGTACGACAGCAGGACTTTTTCAGAGCAAGTCACAGGCGTTTTCGCGGTTATTGACTGCGGAAAAATCGCAAATCCTCAGGCCGCGGAAACAACAGCAAAGCAGACAATAAAAAAATGCCTCGCGACTTTAGTTTCCGGAGACAGTCTGAAATGCCCGAAAATTGTAGTGCAGTTTGCCCAGTCTGACGAAGAGCCGAAAAGGCTAGACTCGCTTATTTACTCGATTCTGCCGCCTGCGTTCTGCTCGGCTACAAGCCAGGCGCTCGCGCTCACGGTAAACAGCCTTCCATTGAATACAGACAGTCTTTTTAAGCTGAAAGAAAATTCAGAAAAAAATATCGGCTGCGCGTAAAAAAGGCAATTTTAACGCAATTTTTAAGATGAAATTTTAATTCTGACTTTTTATGGAGACAGAAAATGAAGATTCCGGTAATTTTAAATGAGGAAAAAATCATTCTTGACGCGAATCCAGAAGAAAAACTGATGGAAACACTGCGCAGGCTCAGGCTTTTCTCAGTAAAAGAAGGCTGTCAAAAAGGAAAATGCGGGCTCTGCGCCGTTCTTATAGACGGAAAAGCTGTTTCAAGCTGCCTGATTCCCGTAGGAACTGTAAAAAACAGCAACATAGAAACTCTCGAGCATTTCATAAAAACCCCTGACGGACAGGACATTCAAAAAGGCTTTTCCCAGGCTGGAATCTCGCTTTGCGGCTTTTGCAATGCGGCGAGATATTTTGCCGCATACAATTTAATCAACAAGCCCTACAAGCCTGAGCAAGACGAAATGGAGGAAATCGCCTCGTCAATTGACTGCAGCTGCACGGACGACCGGAAATTCATTAACGGAATAATGTACGCAACCGCAAATAAGCACGAGCGGGAGGGAAGAAAACATGCCAGCCGCTAAAAGTTTTTTTTACGCTAGAAATCTTGCGGAAATTTTCCAGCAGATAAACAGCGTCGCAGGACTTTCAATTTTGGGAGGATGCACCACATTCACGCTGCATGGGAGAGAGTTTCCTGAAAAAAGCCTTTCTATCAGAAACGTAAAGGAATTGAAAATTCTCGAGAAAAAAGAGCGGTATTTTGAGCTTGGAAGCGAAGTGACGCTTTCTGAAATGGAATCGCTCGGAAAAAACAACCTTCCGGCTACCGTTTTTGAAGCGGTAAAGTCAATCGCAAATCCTTTTGTGAGAAATTTAGCGACAATCGGCGGAAATATCTGCGCAGACGATTTTTACTACACGCTTTACGCTCCCCTTCTTGCGCTTGACGCGCGCCTTGAATTTACGAGCGAAAGCGAAACTCCGGCGATTTCCATGAGAAAGCAGGAAACATCGTCGGTATCAATGTATAAATTTGAAAAAATTCCAGACAGCTCAATTCTGACAAAAATCAGGATTCCTTTTTACGACTGGAACGTTGCGATTTTCAAGCGGGTCGGCCCGGAAAACACAATCGATGAAAATTCCGCATCATTTGTTTTTCTTGCCGACTCAAACAAAAAACAGATTTCCGCGCTAAGAATCGCTTTCGCGGGGAAATTTAAATTCCGTGACGCAGAACTCGAAAACAAGCTGATTGGAGCCCATCTTCCGCTTTCATCAAGCACAATTTCTGAATTCATGCTTGAGGCAGAAGAAAGCTTCAATAAATCGGCCCGGACATTTCATGCCAGGGAGATTCTTGAAAAACAGTTCTGGAATCTTCTGAAATATTCTTTGGAGCAGCTGACGTAAAAGAAAAAACGCCACGCCCGATAGGAGCGGCGGCGAAGCCGTTGCAGAGCAACGGAGCGAAAGCGGAGCCGCGGATAGCGGGGCATTTTATCTAGCGCCGGATGCGAAGCTCTTTGCCCGCATTGAGCGCTCGAGTCTATGTCCGTCCTAAAAAATATGAATTTTAAAAGATGCTATTTTATGAGCATGCAGTCGCCGTAGCTGAAGAAACGGTATTTTTGCTCAACCGCCTGCCTGTACGCGCTTAAAATATGCTCGCGTCCGGCAAACGCCGAAACAAGCATGATGAGCGTGCTTTCAGGAGTGTGGAAATTCGTGAACATCTGGTCAACGCATTTGAATTTGTAGCCTGGATACATGAAAATACGCGTTGAGCTTGAACCGGCTTTGACAAAACCGTTCTCGTCGCTTGCGGATTCAAGAGTGCGAACGGAAGTTGTTCCGACGGCAAGGATAGGCCGGCCTTCTTTTTTAGCTTTGTTGATTTTTTCTGCGGCATCAAAAGGAATCGTGTAAATTTCCTCGTGCATTTTGTGGTCCTCGATATTTTCAGTTCTGACAGGAAGAAAAGTTCCAAGGCCGACGTGCAGAGTCAAAAAACAGCGCTCAATGCCTTTTTCGTCAAGACGCTTGAACATTTCCTCTGTAAAATGCAGCCCTGCAGTAGGACAAGCCGAGCTTCCAGTTTCTTTTGCATAAATCGTCTGATAACGCTCAGAATCTGTGTCGTCGTCCTCGCGGCGGATATAAGGCGGAAGCGGAATGTGCCCGTTTCTCAAAAACCAGCCGTCATCGATTGCAGAGTCAAACTGAACTGTCCGGAATTCCGAGCCTTTGTCATTTTCGTGCTCAACAATCGTTCCGACTGAGCCATCGTTGAATTTATATTTGTTTCCCGGCTTCACTTTTTTCGCGCCTTTGACCATTGTGTGCCAAATTTTCAAATCCGGCGTCATCTGATTCAAAAACATAAATTCCTGCTCGCGTCCGCCCTGACCTTCAATATCGGAAAGACGGGTTCCATAACAGCGGCTTCTGCGCACCTTCGAATTATTAAAAACCATCAAAGTGTCGCTTGAAATCAGGCCGGGCAAATTTTCCATCTTCAAATGCTCAACCGAACCGTCGTTCCGCCCCAAAAGCATAAGACGGTCCTGCCCGCGCACTCCGGAAGGCTTTTGTGCAATCAGCTCTTCCGGCAAGTCAAAATCAAAATCGCTAAGTTTCATTTTTTCTCCAATTTCAGTTCAAAATCTATAAAAAGCAAAAAGCCAATTTTTTTATTCTTTCTAGAACGAAGCTCTTGTAAAGCAGTTTTCAGTTCTCTTGACATCGCCCACTGCTCAAAAACAATGCCCCGCCTTTCGCGGTTCGCTAACGCTCATTCTTCCACTTCGTTCCAACACTCCGTTCCAGAACAGCCTGCGGCTGCCGCTTCAGCCGGGCGTAGGATTTTCTCCAGGCGATTTTTTCACGAAGCTTTTTCCGGCGTTTCTCAGTCAAAAAGTCCTGGCGGACTGTTTTTTGTCTGCCCAGAATTTTTTATTTCCAAGTGCTCATAGGCAAACGGCGTCACAATTCTTCCGCGCGGGGTGCGCTGAATCAAGCCGCATTGAATCAAATAAGGCTCGTAATAATCCTCAAGCGTGTCCTGCGCCTCGCCTAAGCTTATTGCAAGCGTTTCAGCGCCTACGGGTCCGCCTCCGAATTTTGAGATTATCGCCTTTAAAATCTCGCGGTCAAAATCTTCAAGGCCAAGGCTGTCGATTTTCAGCCGCTTTAAGCCGTCAACAACAATAGGCCGCGTGATTTTTCCGTCGCCAAAAAACTGCGCGAAATCCCTCATTCTTCTGACAATTCTGTTTGCAACGCGCGGAGTTCCGCGTGAGCAGCTCGCCATCAAAAGAGCCGCATCATTGTCGATCTTACAGCCTAAAATTTCCGCAGAACGCTTTATGATTTTTGAAAGCTCTTCCTGTGTGTAAAAATTAAATCTCTGGATAATTCCAAAACGTGTCTGGAGCGGTTTTGAAACCATTCCGGCTTTTGTTGTCGCGCCAACAAGCGTAAAATGCGGAATAGGAATTCTCACAGTTCTTGCGGCCGCGCCCTGCCCGATTACCCAGTCAAGCTCAAAATCTTCCATCGCAATGTAAAGCATTTCCTCGATTGCAGGTTTTAAGCGGTGAATTTCATCGATAAAAAAAACTGTGCGCGGAGTGATTGTCGAAAGAATTCCAGCCAAATCTTTCGGCTTATCAAGAGCAGGAGCGGAAGTGACTTTAAAGTCAGAGCCAAGCTCGTGCGCTGTGATTTCAGCAAGAGTTGTTTTTCCAAGTCCTGGAGGGCCAATCAAAAAAAGATGGTCGAGAGGCTCCTGTCTTTCGCGCGCGGCTTTTATAAAAACCGAAAGATTATCTTTTATTTCTTTTTGCCCTAAAAATTCATCAAGAGATTTTGGGCGCAAACTAAATTCCTGGGCGTCGTCAGAAAGGGCCACGTCAGAATGTAAAATTCCTGAAGCGGAATTTCCAAAAGAATTTGCATCTCCAGAGGCGGCGGAGAAGTCTCCTGCGCGGAAAATTTTTGTATTTCCGCTTGAAAAAGCCGCCTGCGAGGCAATCTGGGAAAAATCGCTCAAATCATCGTTGTCATCTTTTGTTCTATAATTTTTGCTCATAATTGGTATTTTTTAGATTTTCAGGCTAGAAATAGAAAATTCAATTTTTTATGGCAGAATTGAATTTGTCAGTTTGCCAATTCCACAAGAACATTCCTAAAAATCAAGTCTTCTTTGTCTTTCTTTGATTTTGAGTCAAAACAGCCGTCTTTTTTCAGTTTTTCAACGATTCCAGCCACGCAAGATTCTACCTGCCGTTTGTCGTAGCCCATCGCGGCAAGCGAATTTATGACATCAGCGAATTCTCCGCCTTTTCCAGCCGGAATTTTCACAAAGGAAACATCGTCATCAAGAGTAAGTTTTCCTTTCAGCGCAAGAAGCATTTTCTGGGCGGTTTTCTTTCCAAGCCCCGGAATTTTTTCCAGAGCGGCCAAGTCGCCCGAGTCAAGCGACGAAACCAGCTGCTCGCGCGCAATAGATGACATTATCTTTACAGCGCTTTTCGGTCCGACTCCCTCAACCTTGTTCAAATCAAAAAAAAGATCCCTGTCTTTTTCAGAGGCGAAACCGAACAAAACCATCGCGTTTTCAGTGTGCTGAAGCCAAGTGTAGACTTTCACATCCGATCCAACGTTTCCAAGCCTGTCGATTGAAGTGTCAGGAACGGTAATTTCCCATTCGATTCCATTGTTTTCCACAAAAACTTTCTGAGGAAAGCGGGCTGTCAAAGTTCCTGAAATTGAATTAAACATAGCGAGATTATAGCGTAATTTTTCATAACATAAAATAGGAACGGACAGACTGAAAAATCAGGAGAAAAAGCAGGCTGGCAATCATTTCAGATTTTTTGCATAAAAAAACAAAAAGAAAGCCCAGAACGACACATTTTCCCGTCGCTCTGAGCTTGTTATTCTAAACTTTTATTTTGATCCGCAATCTTGATCCATGCCAGGCGCCTACAGCCACAAGACTGTTTTTGCCGGCAAATTCTTTTTTTATTTTATATGTTTTACAAAAGCGTCTTTATATCCGTGGGCCTTCATTTTTTCGAGAACAGAGCCGTACTCGTCAATGCTGAGAGGACCAACCATCACCTGGTAAGACTTTCCGTTCTTGCTTTGAATAAGAACCATCGGATATTTTGAAGAATATTTTTCAACCAGATTCTTGATATTTTCCTCTTTTCCAAGGGTTGCAATCTGAATGTAATATCTTCCCTTCACAAGATTCTTCTGCGACGGAACAACATAGTTTTTCCAGCTGTTTGAAACAGCCGCTTTTGGCGCGGTCTCTCTGACAATTTCAGAAACTGTATTTTGAGCTTCATCCGCATTGGCTTTTTCGGCCTTTTCTGCAGCCTCTGATTTTTCGTTTTTCGGCTCTTCAGTCTTTCCAGACGGAGGATTTGGAGCGGCAGGAACAAGAACAATAGGCTCAAAAGCTTCGTCTTCAACCGGCTCGGAATTTTCAACCTCGTTTTCAGGCTCAGAAACCGGCTCTGAAACTTTTTCAGCTGTTTCTTCCGCAACAGGCTCTGCGGCATCTTCCACTCCTGGAATCGGCTCAGATTCAGGAACCTCTTCAGTCAGCTTTTCAGAAGGCTCTTCAGCCAGTTTTTCAGAAGGCTCTTCAGTCAGCTTTTCAGAAGGTTCTTCAGAAGGAAGCGTTTCAGGCTCTTCAGCTTCAAAAAGCTCAGCTTCTTCAGTTCCATCGTATGCTTCCGAAGGCGGCTCTTCATCAGCTTTTTCAAAAGTTTCTTCTTCATCTGCGCCTTCAACCATAACCTCAGGTTCTTTTTCAGCTTCAACCGGAGTTTCTTCTACATCTTCAAGATTTTCCGTTTCAACTGACTCTTCGTCCGCAGTCTCTTCAATGCCTTCTTCCTCGACCGGAGTCTCTTCTATTGTTTCAGCCTCTTCTTCAT
>CAVDRA010000040.1:0-10555 GCA_963611155.1 bacterium
TTTTCTCCCTTGAGACTTCTGAAAAATACAGCTACGAGTCGCTTTCTGCTGTGGATCAGACCATGCTCAACATTTTTTTTTCCTGAGATTTTTTTTATTTCGGGAAAATTTTCAATGGCAAACGCCAGCGCGGATTCATCGCTGTCATGAAGCGGAGCTGAAGGAATTCCAGCCGGCTTATCCAAAACCGCAAAAGGATGAAGTGAATCGGGCGAATTTATGATTTTGATTTTTGTTTTTTGGTCCATTGGTCTATCCTGCACTTATTTTAGGTTCTCGGATATTTTTCATGCAGTGTTCTTAGCACTTTTTTGAATCTCAGAGGAACTTTTGCCTTAAAAAGTTTTTTTTCTTCGCTTCCTGGAATCCTTATTTTTAAGAGATATGAATGGAGCATTAGACTCACATTCTCAAACGGAGAGCCTTTCAAAAAGTTTCCGTAAATCGGATCTCCCATTATCGGGCAGCCTAAATATTTCATATGGACACGGATCTGATGGGTTCTTCCAGTCTTGATTCTGACCCTGAAAAGCGAGAACGGGCCATAAGTCGCAAAGCACTTGTAAATTGTGCAGGCATATTTTCCTTCCTTTGTGCCTGTGACAGCCTTGAATCGCTTGCGGTTTTTCGGGTCGCGGATTATCTGAGTTTCGATTTTTCCGGCTAGCACTTTCGGATGCCCGCAGCAAATACAGATATATTCTTTTACAATTTTTTTATGATCGAGAAACTGTTTTTGAAGGAATTCTTCTGAGCTTCTGTTTTTCGCAGTGATTATGATTCCTGAAGTGTCTTTGTCAAGCCTGTGAACAATTCCCGGTCTTCTGCGCGCAAGAATTTCAGCTGGAGCGCCAGAGTCGCTGTTTTTTATTTTTTCCTTTCCCCAGTGATACAAAAGAGCGTTCACGAGCGTTCCACTCCAGTTTCCGGCCGCAGGATGAGTCACCATTCCCTGCTTTTTGTTCACGACTGTCACATTGCTGTCTTCATAAATTATATCCAGAGGAATATTTTCAGGCTCAATATCTTCAGGTACAGAATCTTCCCACGAGATTTCAACCTTGTCGCCTGGCTTTACCTTTGCGGCAAGTTTCGCGTTTTTTCCGTTCAAAAAAATTTCCGTGACCCCTGACTTTAGCTTGGAGCGGTTCATCTCCGGAAAAGTCTGAGCAATGAATTTATCCAGCCTTATAGATGATGATTTTTCGGGAACTTCCGCATTAAAAAATGGCACTTTCAACTCCACATTCAAAATATTCTTGTTTTTGCAAAGGCGGCGGATTCAAATCGTCATGCTCCCGCTGCTGGACGCTGAACGGCAGAACTTCAAGCGCGGATCCGGCATTTTTTTTGCTTCTGTTTTTGACAACGCTCCTTTTTACAAGATTAAAGCCGAGATCAAAAATTCCAAGCCCTAGGCATGTGGCCGCAGAAAGCTTTATTATGTTCATCTGATCTGACTCCTCAAATCCGTCAGTGCTTTTGTCAAGCGGGTTATGAAATTCGCCAAGAACCGCAAGAGAATATCCAAGAGTCGTCCAGATAGTCACAAACGGAAGCGAGCCAAGCGTTATTATCTCGGCTCTACGCAAATCTTTCGCCCATTGAGAAGGATTCAGGCTGTCCCATGTTCCTTCTGAAGATGACGAATCTGTTGCGGCCAGCGCTGGTTTTGGAAAGAGAAGCAGAAAAGCGAATACAAAAAAAAATATTTTTTTCACAGTGCCCCGTTCAGGCAGTCGCACAGTTTTAAAAGCGTGTCAACTTCCAGATTTTCAGCTCTTTCATTCGCTTTTATGCCTGCCGTGTCTAAAACTCCGTTAATCTTCTCAGGAGAAATAAGTTTTGCCATGTTGTTTTTGATTGTCTTTCGTCTTGATGAAAAAAGCTGGCGGATCATCTTCATAAAAAGCTTTGGATTTTCACACCGTGGAAAATTGTCCTTTTTTGACATCAATACAGCGCGGCTTGCCACGTTCGGAACCGGCCAGAAATTTCCTCCAGCCAAATCAAGCAAATTCTTTATGTCGTAAGCCCACTGGCACAAAACGCTGAATGAAGAATAATTTTCGGAGCCGGCTTTCGCGGTCATTCTCTGCGCGACTTCCTTCTGGACTGTCACAACGATTTTTTCAAATCTGACATTCTCATTTATTGTGTCTGCGATTATTGTCGCCGCGACGTTGTAAGGGAGGTTCCCGAAAAATCTGTCGGCCTCTCCATTTTCATCGTAATATTTTTTCCATGTTTTTAAGACATCGCCCTCAATAAGCTCAAAGTATTCCTTCTCAGAATATTCCTCAAAAAATTGTCTCAAAAGGCGCGAGAATCCGTGGTCAATTTCAAATGCCGTAAGTTTTGAGCCGCGCTCAAGAATTTCAGAAGTCATAGAGCCGAGACCGGGTCCGACTTCCCAGACTTTCGTGTTCTCATCTATGTCAAGAGCGTCAATAATTTTTTTTCGCGCAGATTCATTCACTAGAAAATTCTGGCCGAATTTTTTCTGCATTGTCATTCCGTTTTCATCGAGAAAGGCTTTCAGCGCAAGCGGGCTGTTATAATCTGGAGTTTTCATCATTGCTTTTTGAATCCTTTTAGCTGAATCTGCTGAAATTCACGACCAGCAGTTTTATAATTTTATAGACAGCGTTCATAATAGCACTTATCGGCCCGTTAAGGAAAGGCAGAACAAGACAAAGAATTATACCGGCAAGTCCAAAATACAAAAAAAGAACGACAAGCGGAGATACAGCAACACTTGCAAAAATTCCGATGGGCATGACTTTCCCGAAAAACTTCAAGGCGATTGGAGCAGTTGCAAGCTGTGCCGAAAACGAGTCGCCAAGCGAGGAGCGAAGCTTAAAAGGAATTGCAGGGTGTATAATTTTCTTTACTATTTTAGACAGCAAAATGATTCCTGCAAGCGATGAATAAGAAAGCATAAAACCAATGTCAAAAATATGTTCCGGAAAAACTGTAATTTGAATTAAAAACGAAAGCGATAAGACTGAAAGTCCCTGGGGCCTGTTGATTCTAAAGACTGTCGCCGAAAAAATTATCAATGATGAAATAAACGCCCGGAAAAGCGACGGCGAGATTCCTGCGAACCAGACAAAAAAAAGAAGCGCGCAAAACTGAATCCCCGCCGCTATGTTTCTTGAGCTTATTTTTTTTCCGAGAAAAAAAGCAAGTCCGCCAAAAAGCGACAAATGCATCCCGGAGAGCGCGAGAATATGGGAAAGGCCGGCAGAGCGAAAAGCGTCGCTTAAATCTTTTTCTGTGTATTCCCGGCTTCCGCTGACTAAAGCCAGCAGAAGCCCTCCTGCGTTGCCCCACGCATACATAAGCCTCTTGAATTGAAGCCTACATAAAGAACGAAATGTGACAATCCTTGATATTAGCTTTTGTTCGCTCGTTGAAATGGCGGCATTTTCTGCGGAAATCGCCAGAAAACAGTTATCCATGTTTTTTATTTGTTTGTATCGCACCTTTGCCGAAAGCTTCGTTCCGTTTTCAATTAAAGGAGCCGGTTTTTGAGCCGCGGTATAGAGTTTTCCTGGATAAAGAGCTTCGACTATTTTTGCAGGAATAAAAACAGTAATGATTCCGCTTGCTTTTCCGCTGCTTTTTTTGCCGTCTAAGCATAAATCATCCGATTTTATTTTTGAGACAGCAAAAGAAACTTTATAAGCCCCGCTGAAAAATTCTGTTCTAACAGGATTCGACGCAACTTTCCCGGAGATTTCAGTTATTTTTTCCTTAGGAACAGGCGATGAGAACGGCTTTTTTTCCTTTACAGGAAGAATTCGTGAATAAACTAAAAAACCGCAAATCAGGGCAGAAGCAAAAACAGGATTTTTCCATGCGCTTACCATTTCAATTTTGCAAGAGATTCTTTTGCCTGGGCAATCACCTTTTCAGAATAATTCAAATATGTAACGTAAAGCAGATTGTCAAAAGCAGTTTTGTCCTCAAGCTCTCCTAAGGATTTTATGAGAGCGAGCGTAACCGGCTCTGACGGAATTTCCGTTTTTTCTGCCTTTTGATTGAATTCTCCTAGAAGTTTTGAAAGCTTTTCTGCAATTTGCGGACTTGAAAATTTCGATGTCAGCTCAATGATTTCAACAAATTCGCTGTCATCAATAATTTTTGTATCGTATTCTTTTTTTGCCACGCTGAAATTCTTCAAGACGACCTCTTCAGCATGGGTCCATTTTGCAGAGGCAAGCGTTTCAAGAGTTTCTTTTTGAATCATAAAAAACACCGGCGGAAATTCCTGTCTGCTCTCTGCATTATTTATTGCATATAAAAGTGATTTTTCGGCAAGATTTTCCAAGAAATTATTGTTATTTTTTCCGGATTTTTTCATAAGAGTGAAAAAATTTAAGACAGTCTGGTTTTCAGAGAAAAAGACAGCCTTATTCGCATTCTCAAAAGAATTCTGGGCAAGATTCACAAGCGATTTTTCGGCCACTTCTTTGTATTCAGGCCAAATTCCGCTCATCCAGATATTGAAGATTAATGAAAAAGTCTGGTTGTCTCCAAAATATTCTGCCTTATCAATGATATTTGCAATCAGGCTATTTCCCGGATTGTTTTCCATGTAGCGTTTTTCAAGATAGCTGTTAAGGACATCTGCGCTTCCGTTCCATTTTGCATCCGTAAATTTTGAAAGACAGTCAACGGCGGAAATCTTTACATTTTCATTATCAAATTTCTTGAAAATTTCAATAATTTTGCTTGAAATTGACGCTGATTTTTCGCTTTCAAGGGATTTTATGGCTTCGCTTTGGGACAATGCCTTAATTGAAGCCGATGCCAACGCTAAAAGATCAGCATTGTCTTCAAAATTTTCCGCGTTTTCAATAGAAAAATTTATTCCCCGAAGAGCAAGATCCAAGCCGCTTTCCGGATTTGAGGCCTGTACCGCTTCAATTTTGTCTTTTATATTTCCGAGAATAAATTTATTTTCGTTTTCGCTTGCTTTTTCCTGGGCCTGAGCGAAAAGTCCGCTGAATTGAAGCAAAGAAAAAAAATTAAGAGCAAGCAAGCAGAAAATCAGCTTTTTCATATGGTTTCTCCGTAGTCAAAATCATCAACATCAAGAGCGGCAAGCTCATCTGTGTCGATTTCTGTTTTTTTGAGATTTGAATTTTCTGCGTTTTTCATGAAAGAAGCTTTCTCTCCGTTTTCACTGCCGGAGACAATCTCATCTTCATTGTCTGCGCTCTCAAGCTCCGGAAAAAGCACAGGGACTTTTTCGCTTTCATCTCCGTTATCTTTTTTTGCATCTTGCTCAGACATTGACATCGCCTCGATGACTTCTTTTTTGTCGTCAGGAACTATTTTATAAACGTAATTCAAGACATCATTGCGCATATTTTTTTCGATATGAATGCATTCAAAATGAAGGCGCGACTGATTTAATTTCGCATTGTATTCGACCGCGCGGACAATTCCGAACATCACAATCGGTTTTCCGTCAATCTCAAACTGGAGCTTAATCTGTACATTGTTTTCCCCTTTTCCACCGACACGAACCATTGCGCCATCCCCGGAAATATCTTCAAGGATGCATTTAAATCCCGGCTCGTCCTCTACAGCCGTAAAGTCAATATTTTCAGAAGTTAAAAAATAAAGATGGGCCTGTATTGAGCACTCGCTCCTGACAGAACGGCGTTTTTGCGCACGCTCCATCCGAGCCGACTGCGCGATGTAAATCACGCTCTGTCCCTGAAAAACGCCTGAGCCTGTTACTTTCGTGTCAAAAACATAGCCAGCGTCTCCTTTCCGCCAAAGATAGACGCTTATATTTTTCCCGATCCATTTTTCACCAGTCATTTTCAGGGAATTTTTCTGAATAGGAAGACGCGCGGCAATTTCACTTGCATTGTTTAAAACCTCTGAAGAAAAAACTCCGCTTCCCTTCAGCAGAATTATCAGGCGCTGCCCTTTTTCAAGATATTTTGAAGACTCAAGCCCCCGTCTGTTTTCATGGTCAATATCAATCTTTGTTCTGTATTTGTAAAGTTTTGCAAGAAAATTCTGGACATTAGGCGAAGACTCATTGCCAGCCTGAGTAGCTTCTGAAAGATATTTTGAAATAGCGCTGTTGAGCGATGAAAGCGAATAAAACAGCGACTCAGGAGTTTCAAGCCCGGTTTTTTTTGCGAGATTCCATAGAAGCAAAATTTCACCGATTTTAAAGTTCTCGTTTTGGCCTCTTATGAGAAACTTGATTTTATCCTGAAAGACAACGCAAAGCCTAATAAAAGCCGCAAAAAGCGCGGCTGTTACAAAAATCGCAATCCACATATTCAAGATGATTTTAATACAATTCTTTCATTTTAACTACATTTTTAGATTTCAATTTTCTTCTCTGAAAACTAAAGTCCGTGTAGAAAAAATTATCGATAGTCAATATAATCTTTCTTTATGGCAATAATTGAACTTAAAGATGTAAGCAAAATTTATCAAATGGAAAAAGTTGAAGTGCGCGCGGTTGATAAAGTTTCTTTCAAGATTGAAAAAGGCGAATTCGCGGCTATTTCTGGCCCTTCAGGATCTGGAAAATCAACTTTGCTGAATATAATCGGTTTGATTGACCTGCCTTCTTCGGGCTCAGTTATTCTTGAGGGCGAGGATGTCTATAAAGGAATCGACCTTGGAAAAACGAAAAAAGTGCCTTTGCGCTTAGACTCAAAACTTACAGAGCTCAGGCGTGAGCATTTGGGATTCATTTTTCAGACTTTCAACTTGATTCCGGTTCTGAATGTCTGGGAAAACATCGAGCTTCCGCTGTCGCTTGGAAAGTCTCCTGCCGCAGACTCAATGAACTCGCAAGAAAGGAAAGAGTGGATTGAATATCTTCTTGAGACTGTCGGACTTGAAAACAGACGCAAGAACAAGCCTTCAGAGCTTTCTGGCGGTCAGCGGCAAAGAGTTGCGATTGCGCGCGCCCTTGTCACAAAAGCCCCGCTTATTCTCGCGGATGAGCCGACAGCCAACCTTGACTCAAAGAACGGCGATCAGATTCTTGAGCTGATGAAAAAGCTGAATCAGGAGCTAAAGACAACTTTTGTGTTCTCGACGCATGACGCGAAAATCGTGGCGCTCAGCGACCATGTAATAAAAATCCGCGACGGAATTGTCGCATGATTTTCTAATATCCGAGAGAGAATTTCAGATAAGAGCCGAGAGTAATTTTTCCGAAATACTCTTGGTCTTCCCAGTATTGCCATTTTAGGCCGATTCTAAGGTCGCAGTGCGGAACAATTCTTGAAGCGATAAAAGCAGGCTTTATATAGCCGCTTTTTTCTGTAATATTATGATACCACTGCACGCCCGCTTTGAGATTTCTTTCTGAGCCAAGTTTCGCAAGGCCAAAATCCACGACAAACCGCTGCTCTAAATCGCCGCCTTCTTTGTCTATTACTGTTGTATAGCCTTTGTCAATATCATATCCTAACTCCGACTCCAAATCATCAAGATATTTGAAAGATGTTCCTGTCGAGCCGGAAACATAATGGACAACATCATTTGGATAATAAACAGCCTGATATTCAGCATTTATTCCAAAATAAGGGAAAGAATTACTGAAGAGCTTGTAGAATCCACCTGTAAACACGAAACGTTCAAACGCTGATGTCTTATAGAGGTTTTTTTTCCAGAATTCGCGGATAGTGCTGTTTGAATTCACGCGGCCGATAAGCTGCGCATACAAATCAATCCCAAAAACAGTTCTTTTCACCTCTGCTCCAGTAATCGGAAGATTATAATATTCTGACAACTCTCCATATCTTGAAGGGAAAACCCTTGCGAACAGGTTAATGGAAGTGCCGAAGAGAATCGCCTCCATGTTTGCAGCATAAGACAGCTCACGGTGCGAAGGCTCGTCGCTTCCGCCTCTGTACATTGTAAGGAGCGTGAATGTTGAAAGCCCGAACGGCACTCTTATGATTCCTGAAATATTGTAACGGCTGTCGTACAGCGCGTTTGTATACAGCGCGTCCTCATCATCTTCAAAATCGTCATCATTAGAAAAGAGCCTTATGTTTCCCCAGACAGTCTTTTTTTTTCCGGCCGTAATATAAATCTTATCAGCCATGATATAGTCAAAATAAAGCTCGTAAAGATAAAAATACTGGTTCTGATTCTCAATTTCAGCTTCATCCGAGTCGATAAGCGATGTTTTCAGAGAGCCTTTCACGGCCATGTACTTGTCGGGGCGCGTTGTAAAATAAAGATAGTTCACAAGATCAAAATACGCAGATCCGCCTGTTTCTCCATCCGAATTTGTAGCTGCGGCTCCAAGCTCCGCTGTTATATCTCCGCTCATTTTCAGCGGAATTGAAAGCGAGGCAAGACTGAAAGTCGTATCAGAGCCGCTTTCTTCCTTGTCTGTCACAACCGGCTCTGCTGAGTCGCTAGCATTTTCAAACATATTGTCAAAAGGGCTGAAATCTTCTGCAGCTGAAAAAGTATCCTCGGATGTTTCACTGTTCTCGTTTTTAGAGGATATTTCTGAAGTTTCCTGCGCCGAAACGGAAACACAAAAAATGGCAGCCGTAACTGCTGCCATTAGAATCTTAGGCATTTTGAAAATTTTACGGATCAATTTACTTGTCACTCATTAACTCAAGATAAGGCTTAGTATATACCGCATCATCTTGTTTTGAAAGAGTCGCGTTCGAGATTGAAATCAATGTTTTTTCATATTCAATTTTTCCGCCTATTTTCTTTCCTTTTAGATTATCCTGGATAACCATGCTGACTGGAATTTTCATGTTGCGGCCATCTCCGAGCACAGGCTGATAAGACGGAACCGCGGTAGTTCTGAGCTTTTGCCCTGAAAGCGAATAATCTTCTTTCATTCTCATCAATCCGTCGTCTTCTGTGACCCAAAGCTTTATTTTCGGATACTCGACATTTTTTGTTTTTGCCTCGAGCGTGAAAAGCACGCACTTGTATTTTCCAAGAAGCACCTGCTCGTTGTCTTTTATGTCGTAGTCCTTCACAAATCGCTGCGGCGCAAAATCCGATGTGTTCGCGTTCGTTCCCTGAAATTTATCTTTTGAGCTGGAAAAAGTGAATCGTCTGTCTGCCGGATCATAGAACCAGATTGTCGAATTTGACTGCAGGTAGCCTTTTCCCTTGTCCTTAAGAGGAGCCGTAATCAGAATTGTCCACTTGCTTTCTGAGTCGCGCCGGTAGATAGTCGCGTTAGTCTTGCTTCTGCCCTCTCCTGGCTTGTCCTGAACAACCTCATAGCTTGCGGTAAAGTCAGTTCCGTAGAAAGCAGTATTGTCCTCAGCTTTTTGAAGCAGAGCATACGCCTTTGCATAAGTGATTTTTTCTGCAAAAACAGGAGCGAAAAAAGAGGCGAAAGCCGCAATTGAAACGATAATTTTTTTCATAAGTAAAAGTCTCCGTAAAATATTTTCCTGAAAAAGCCGGGAAAACGGTTACTCAGTAGTGGCTAACGCCTGTACTGGAAGAATTTTTATAGACTTGCAAGTTGAATACAATACTGCAAGCAATGTTATAATTATGACAGCCATTATGACGGCCACACTTTTTAGAACATCCAACGACGGCGAAAGGTTACCTTTTACAAGAAACATGTCAAAAGCCGGGATAAAAGAAAAACTGAATATTGACATAACGGCGCAGATAACGCCCGAAAGGAAAATCCCTGCGGCGCAGCCGAAAAACAGAAGCACGAAAGACTCGAAGATAAGCGTCTTTATAATATCAGCCTTTTTCATTCCGATAGACATGTAAATTCCAATCTCGTTGATTCTTTTCATTATTAAAATTCGGTAAGTGCTTCCGATTCCGGCGATGATTATCACGGTAAGCATAAAAATAATGAACGAAACCACAGCGTCCATTGCCTTTTGCATTATCTTGACATCAGTAAGGTTTGCCTCAAGAGGAATAATCGCGTAGGTTATCTCTTTGTATTCATCATCATTGTCGATAAAATCATCTTTGTCATCTACCAGAGGATGCATATTGTAGATTTTCTCAAGCTCCGACTGGTATTTTTGAAGCTCTCTTTTGCTTATATCTTTCTTCGGAAAATTTATCACAATTCTGTTTGCGTCTGTCTTGTAAGTCGGGCGGGCATAAGCGGCTTTTAAATATTCAAAGTCCATATAGGAAGTGTACATTCCAAACGCGCTCGAGTCCTGAAAAATGCCTTTAACAACAACATCGAGCGTGTTTTTTTCATAATCATCTGTTTCAACCATAAAAGTGATTGAGTCGCCGGCATGAACATTCAAAAGCTCTGAAATCGGCTTTGAAATAAGGACTCCGTTTGAGCCTTTCATTTCGCCGATTCCGCCTTCGATAAAATACAGCTTGTCGAAAAGAGAAGCCTCCTTGTCGAAATCTATTCCCTTTATTGTTTTCTGAAGAGCCTCTGTGCCTTCAAAATAATATGCGCAATGGCGCGCGTCAAAATCCATTCTCGGAGACACGACTGCGTTTTTTCCGAAAACTTTTTCCAGCTCCGGAATGTATTTTGCATAGTCAAGATACTCTATTC
>CAVDRA010000041.1:0-10548 GCA_963611155.1 bacterium
CTGCAGGAGCCGTGGCTTTTTCTGTATTTTCCGCTGGCATTTCATCTTTTGCTGGCTCCATGCTTTCTTCCTCAGGAATATCGTCTAAAGGCTCGGCCTCATAAGAATTTTCTGTGTCATCTCCAGGCTTTTCTGTCTCTTTTTCAGAAGGAATTTCTTCTTCGGCAGGTTCATTTTCAAGAGTTTTTTCTTCCGCAGGCGCTTCTTTTGGAAGATTTTCTTCCAAAACAGCTTCTAATGGCTCAGCTTCAGAAATATTTTCCGCGGCAGGCTCGGATTCAGAAATATTTTCCGCGGCAGGCTCGGTTTCGAGAGCTTTCTCTTCCGCAGGCGCTTCTTTTGGAAGATTTTCTTCAGAAACAGCTTCTAATGGCTCAGCTGACTCTTCAGTTTTTTCATTTTCGACAGGAGCGGCAGAAACTGCAGCTTCTTCTGTTTTATCCGCAGTTTCCGCCTCTTTCACAGGGTAAGCGCTTTCGTTTTTCTGTGTTGGCGCGCTTTCAAATTTTTCCGGCTCAGAAGATGAAGCCTCTGCGCTTTCAGGATTTTTTGATTCAGAAGGCAGAGTTTCGGCAGTTTCATTTTGAGTTTCAGCTTCTTTTTCTTCTTCCTGCACAGCGCCAGGCGCTTCCTCAAAAGCTTTTTCTATAATCTCTTCGCTGTTTTGATCATCGTTTTCAGACAAGGCTTTTTTTTCTGATGATTTTTCTTCTGATGCAGAAGATTTTTCAGACTCTTCCTCATCGCCGTCTGAAAGAACTGCAGATCCGCTCGCGTTTTCATCAAGGCTTCCAGAACGTTTTGTAAGTTTTACCTGCACATTCGAGCCAGGGGCAATTTTCAAGGCTTCAGCGGCTTCAGGAGAAAGAAGAATTGCAACGCCCTCGCTTGGATCAATCGCTCCGAGAACTAAAATATCAGTTGTTGCGCCAGTAGACGGATTAGAAACAGTCACGCTGTCACCAGGCAAATATCCGACAGTCCGAGCAAAAAGTCCTTTCGGCATCGTTCCGCTTTCAGCGACAACCGCGCGTCCGTCAAGAGAAGGTCTGGCAGCGGCAAAAAGAGTCGCTACTGTAAAAATAGTAAGAATAAAAAACGTTAATTTCTTCATAAAAAATCCCCTCACCTAAGGTTTCTTAATCCGTTACTGATTCTATATGCAATGTAGCCTGCAAAATCCGCAAGTCCAGCCTCGCTGTCTTTTGATTCTGACAAGGATTCCGGCAAGGCTGTTCCATCAGAAACTTCAATTCCGGTTTTTACAAGATAAATTTTCCACTGAACTTTTTTTATGTTCTCAAGCAAAAGCGCATAGGGATTCGCCTTTTCATCAGACGGAGCATAGAAAATTTCCACGCGCACAAGATAATCCATTCCGCCTTCAAGATTTTCCTTTAATGCGGCTTTTAGTGCGCCCTGATTTTTCGCATCTGAATCGCTAATCCAAATCGGAGAGCTAGAAACAATCTGCCCGTTGTCAAAAAAATAATCTGTAATGCACTGCTCAAGAAAATACGACGCTTCCAAAACCTTGCTTTGCCCGGGATTATTCTGGATTATCTGGATCGAAAGACTCCGGCCAAAGCACAGAACAGGCAAAAACAAAAGTGAAAAAAGCGCGACGGCTGTCCTCTTATTCATATCCACCCCGACAAAAAAATTCTGTCTTTTTGAATATCGGATTTTAAATAAAAAATTTAAGGAGAAAATCCGCCACACGGATGTGGCAAAAAAGCGAAGAGAGAATTTTTTTCAGCTTTATGTTTCGCTCTCATAAAAAAAATTCTCGTTAGCGTAAGATTTTAAAGCGAAACAAGAAGATTCTAGTTCAGCACGCCACTATTTACAAAAGGGAGCCTCTAAAAATTGCAGTTTTTAGAGATACCCAAAAATCAGAAAAAGCCAAAATAATCAGGCAGTTCAATCTCAAAAGTTTTTGCGTCTCCTTCAAGCGGAAGCGTGATTTTTTTCGAGCAAAGAAGAAGATTTTTTATTTTCAGAGATTTTTTTGCAATTTTATTCAATTTGAAGTTTCCGTGCTTATCGTCTCCTGCAATCGGACATTCCACGCCAGCCAAATGAATTCTTATCTGATGCATCCGCCCTGTTCCAAGCGTCAAGTGAAGCTTTGAAAACGTGAATTCCGCAGTCTGAAGAACAGAATTTCCGTTCTCATCTTTTTTTTCATAATCAGCCCTGATTTTTTTTGTCTCAAGAACTTCAAAGTGAGTCTGCGCTGAAAGCTCCGCGCCTTTTTTCTCGACATTTGAGCTGATTGTTCCCGAAGAGCATTTTTTTCCGTTTATTACAGGTTCCCCAAAGCAAATCGCCGTATATTCTTTTTGGACAAGTTTTGACGAAATCAGCTTTATCCATTTTGAAGCCGCCGCGGCAGTTTTTGCGACAATCATCAAACCCGAAGTTTCCTTGTCAAGGCGATGCACAAGATAAACCCTGAATCCGCTCTGGCGCGAAAATTCCACATCAAGAGGATGAGAGACGCCTTCCCCGCCCTGAACTGAGATTCCAGTGGGCTTATTTATCAAAAATATTTCATCGTTTTCATAGACAACAGGAATTTTTTGCATATAAAAAATATAGACTTTATCAAAACGCTGTTCAACACAATGTTTTTTCAAGCACATTCAAAAACTAAAAAAAAAGCAGGCATGACATTATCGTTTTCTGCGTTTTTTTCTCAAATTCTCTTTCAGCTTTTAAAATAAATTGTGCTAGAATCATAATCATGAAAAAAAATTCTCTGCGGATATTTCTGTTTTTTTTTCTTGCGTTTAATTTTTCAAGTCTTTACGCAAATCTCGTAACATCGCAAAAATTCAATTACACGCTCGATCTTCCTGAAGGCTTTGAGATTACCGATATGGAAGAAGACGAAACTTCAGTTATTTTTAAAAGCAGATATCTTGAAGCATATGCGCTTTCAAAAATCTGGGAAAATTCAAGATTTTCATCCGCAAAAGAAGCTCTTTTTGAAACGCTTTCAAAGCTAAAATCAGAGTCTGAATTTTCAGAATGTATTTGGCGAAGACAAAAATGCGCGATTGCAAGTTTTTCTTCAGATTGTCTTCTTGACGAAAATGCAAGGGGCTGGGGAATTTCAGTTCCGCTCCCGCAAAAAAAAGGATTTCTTGTTCTTCTCGCTTATTCTCCGTCAAAATTCGAGGACGACTTGCAGCAAGTCCTGATTTCAATTCTCGACTCGGCAATGATCGATAAGGGAAGTTTTAAAGAGCCGGGAATCATAACATCAGCATTTTTTCCGAGAAATTCACCGAAAAAAATAAATCTTGCGATAAACGGAAAATCTTTTGAAACACAAATAGACAAAATCGACAGCGAAGCGAGCCAGTTCATAATCGATCGCGAATGGGCAGTTTTTATTTTTTACGTGAAAAACAATCTTCCAGAAATGCTTGACGCTTGGACACGCTTCTACAGAATTCTTGCGAAAGATTCAGTTGAACGCTTAAAACGGGCTTCTTTTGACATCTATTCAAATCTTCTCTCCGAAGCAGAAAAAAAAGACTCTTCAAATCCGGACGCGGCGCTAGCGCAAATTCTTCTTTTCTGGGCGCAGAATTTCAATTATGGAAGAAAATCCGCTGTTTTTGACAAGGCGGACATTGAAAGTATTCCGGCGATTTTAGAAGGCGGGGCAAGCGACTGCGACGGACGAAGCCTTTTGCTCATGTGCATTCTAAAAAACTGCGGGCTCGACGCATGTATGTTTGTGAGCGCGGAATATTCACATGCGCTTTTAGGCGTTTTTTTTCCAGACAAGCAGGGACAGACAATTTCAGTCCAGGAAGAAAACGGAAAAAAAGATTATCTTGTCGGAGAGACAACCGCAAAAAATGTAACTTTAGGAATGATTCCGGCCGATATGCAGGACCGAAGCAAGTGGATTTCTGTGGAGCTTCCGTAGTTTTTGAAAAGCGAAGCGGCAGGGATAGTAATTGACACGAAGTGTGTGCCAAGTCACCGGAGCCATGAACAGGCATTAGAACATTTTCTATTCTTTATTTCCAATTTTTTTTGTTGCTGCTTTCTAAACGCTTTTATTTCTAAGCGGAAAGTCCTAATTATTCACCGTGAATTGTTTTTCTATTTCCTAATCTCAATTTTTTTTATATATTTTATGACATTATGTTAGACCAAATTTTATCGTTCATCTTTGGCTCTCAGAACGAGCGTGATGTAAAAAAGTTAAAGCCTATTGTTGCCGAGATAAATGCGAAAGAAGCATGGGCAAAGTCGCTAAAACCAGAAGATTTCCCAAAACAGACACAAATTTTCAAGGAACGTCTTTCCAAGGGCGAGACACTTGACGATATTTTGCCGGAAGCATTCGCGCTTTGCCGCGAGGCCGCTTTCAGAGTAAGAGGAGAGCGCGCTTATGATGTTCAGCTGATGGGCTCAATCGTTCTTCATTCCGGAAGAATCACAGAAATGAAGACAGGCGAAGGAAAAACACTTGTTGCTGTTGCCCCGGCCTATTTGAACTCTCTTTCAGGAAAAGGCGTCCACATCGTAACTGTAAACGATTATCTTGCAGAACGAGACGCGAACACAATGCGCCCGGTTTATTCTTATCTTGGAGTGTCTGTCGGAACAATTATCTCCAACATGGACAGCGCCGCAAGAAAAGAGAACTACAACAAAGACATCACTTACGGAACTAACAACGAATTCGGATTCGATTACTTGCGCGACAATATGCAGGTTGATTTGCGCGGAAAAGTCCAGAGAGGCTTCAACTACTGTATCGTAGACGAAATCGACTCGATTTTGATTGATGAGGCTAGAACACCGCTTATCATTTCTGGCGCCGGCGAAGACGACACTTTCAAATTTTATGAAGTTGACAAATATGTCGGTCTTTTTGAGGAAGCCGAAAAAGACCCGAAAACAAACGACTATTATGATGAAGTAAATCTTGAGCCTGAGCAGAGGGAAGCTTTAAAAGGCGACTATAAGCTCGACGAAAAATCAAAGCGCATTTCGCTGACAGACAAGGGAATGAACAAGATTGACTCGATTCTTCATCAGCACAACCTTATTTCACCTGACTCGACTGTTTTTGACGATGAGAACTTTGAATATGTCCATTACTTTACGCAGGCTTTGCGGGCGCATCTTCTTTATAACAAGGATGATGAATACGTTGTAAAAGACGGGAAAGTTGAAATTGTAGATGAATTTACAGGCCGCATTCTTGAGGGAAGACGCTATTCAGACGGACTTCATCAGGCAATCGAGGCAAAAGAGCATGTAAAAATCGCTCAGAGAAACCGGACAATGGCGACTGTCACATTCCAGAATTTCTTCAGAATGTACGAGAAACTTTCGGGAATGACCGGAACAGCAGCGACAGAGGCTGTTGAATTCCAGAAAATATACAAACTCGACACAGTTGTAATTCCGACACATCTTCCTGTAGCAAGAATTGACGAGCAGGATGAAGTTTATCTTAACGAAAACGACAAATGGAATGCGATTGTAAAAGAAATCAAGGCGGCGCACACAAAAGGCCAGCCGGTTCTAGTCGGAACTGTCTCGGTTGAAAAATCAGAGCATCTTTCGGCGCTTCTTACAAAGGCAGGAATCAGACACGAAGTTTTGAACGCAAAAAACCATGCCCGGGAAGCGCTGATTATTGCGGAAGCAGGAGCAAAGGGAGCTGTCACAGTCGCTACAAACATGGCTGGACGCGGTACAGATATTAAGCTCGGCGGAAGCTACGAACAGCGCGCAGTCGAAAAAGTCGGAACAGATGCAGAACCTGAAGTTTTCCAGGCGGCGGTAAAAGCTGAAAAAGAAAAATGGCAGAAAGACTACGAGGAAGTTAAATCTCTTGGAGGTCTTTATGTAATCGGATCGGAACGCCATGAATCGCGCCGTATCGACAACCAGCTCCGAGGACGCTCAGGACGCCAGGGCGATCCTGGACGCTCAAAATTCTTCATTTCAATGGACGACGACTTGATGAGACTTTTCGGCGGAGACCGCATGAAAAATATCATGAAGAGAATCGGCATGGAAGACGGAGAACCGATTTATCATCCATGGCTTACAAAAGGAATCGAAAAAGCGCAAAAGAAAGTAGAAGAGCGAAACTTTGAAATCCGAAAGAACTTGATTGACTATGACGATGTTCTAAACGAGCAGCGTGAATTCATCTACAAGCAGCGCGATGACATTCTTTCAGATGACATGCTCGACGAGCGCGTTATGAGCACAGCTTCAGACTATCTTGACTTGTGGCTCGACGATGCCGCTCATTCAAAAAAAGATGGGCTTAAAACTCTAACGGATAACATCAAGTCAAATTTTGGAGTCCTTCTTCCTCCAGAAATGCTTGAAAAAGACAAGATTCTCTCTCTTCTCCAGAACGATTTGACAGAAAAGGAGACTTTAGTCGGACACGAGCAGTTCAATATGTTCATCCGTTATCAGTACATCTCCCTGATCGACAGAAAATGGCTTGACCAGCTTGAATTCTTGGATGGACTGCGCGAGGCGGTTCACTTGCGCTCTTACTCGCAGAAAAATCCACTCACAGAATACAAGATTGACGGATTCAACAGGTTTGATGACATGATTGACGAGATTCGTCTTCAGATCGCAAGCCGTGTCTTCAAGGTTAGAATTCAAATCCGGCAGGAGGAGCCACAGCCGAAAAGCGTAATGCAGGGCGGACAGGCGCAGCATTCTGAAGCTCAGAGCATGGGAGAGCAGGTGCGCGGCGCTCAGATGGCGAGAAACGCGCAACAGCAGGCAAGCCGCACAATGGCAGGCGCTTCAACCGGTCAGCCGACACAGTATGTTAGAACAATGCCGAAAGTCGGCCGCAACGATCCGTGTCCTTGCGGAAGCGGCAAAAAATACAAAAACTGCCACGGAAGATAATTTCTGATTTCACAACTCAGAAGTCAAATTAAAATAAGCTAAAAAGCCGTGTAAAGCGAGAGGAATCTTGCTAAACACGGCTTTTTGTTTTAAATAAATTTTAATTCTTTTCTCCCCTCTTTATCACGCAATTCTAAAAAATGACCAAAACCATCATTTTCTCCAATTTTTACTCCGCCGCAGGCACGCTCTGAACGCAAAAACATCGCTTTGCCCGTTTTCGCGTTCAGAAAAATCTAAGATAAGGAGGAGACTATGGGAAAGACAACTGTAAATCCAGGCAACTCGCACTATAGCGAGGGCGGAAGAATGCCTTCAACTACAGGAAATCCAAGTGACGGAAACCGCGGAAACACCTCGCCAAGCAGCAGCTTCAGCTCAAAAAGATAAAGTCAGCCGCTGAATAAGATTTAGTACATAATTTCGGGCAAAAAAAATTAAGAATTATACTGAAAGCCGCAAAACGCGAGAAAAACTTGTTTTTGCGGTTTTCTTTTTTGCGAAACAACAAATAGACTCAGGCAAGTAATTTTCATTTGGAAACGCCATCAAATAAAGCTGGGCAACAAATGGCGTTTTGCCACGCGCTGAAATAAACTTGGGCAGGCAAATTCCGCCCGGGAAAGGATTCGCTTTGAGCTGGCGTTTTTTTTCCGTTTTCAGTTGGCGGTTCGGCTTTCATCAAAATCAGGAAATTTCATCTTCATTCAGGAACGTTTTATTTTCAGAAATGCTTCGATCTTCAGAAGCACCATGTTTTCATCTCTTTTCTATCTCCGCAAAACACTGCCCGCAATTTCTTTTATCTCGTTCATCACGCGTTTTTTATCTTTCGGCCATTCAGGAGCGATTAAAAGAGACTTTGGAGGATCTCCAGTCAGACGATGAATTACGCAGTTTTCCGGAAGGCGGGGCAGCGCTTTTTTCAGCAAGGCAAGATAATTTTCTTTTGAAACCGGCTTATAATCTCCGCGCGTGAACATATCGCAAAGCTTTGTATTTTTTATGACATAAAGCGACGTTATTTTTATTCCAAAAGCATGTTCAAAAAAGCCGCCGGCAATTTCCAAAGAATTCGCTTTCACAACAAAGTCCACGCTTTTCATCATATCGCTTTCAGTTTCGCCGGGAAGAGCGAAAATCAGATGAGTCACAACGTGAATTTTCGGATTCGCCCGCTTTATTTTTCTTACGGCTTTTTCGTAATCCTCGTTTGTGTAGCAACGGTTTATCAGTTTTCCGGTAATTTCGTTTGAAGTCTGAAGTCCAAGCTCAATCTGAACAAAATGATTTTCAGAAATTCTTTTGATTATCTCCATGATTTCATCTGAAATGCAGTCAGGACGAGTTGCAATGGCAAGACCGGCAATTTCAGGGTTGCTTAAAGCTTCAAGATATTTTTTTTCCAGGATTTTTGCGTTTCCGTATGTGGAAGTGAAATTCTGAAAATAAGCGATATATTTTCCCTCGCGTTCTCCACTTCTTCCGCGGAGTTTTGATTCTATTCTTGATTTCGCTTCTTCAATCTGCTTTGAAATTGTTTTTGTCTTTTCTGGCAGAAAATCTCCGCTTCCGTTCTGCGAGCAAAAAATACACCCGCCAACGCCTTTTGTGCCGTCCCGGTTAGGGCAAGTGCAGGCGGCATCAAGAGAAATTTTGTAGGTTTTGCATCCGAAAAGCGCTTTGTAAAAGTCAGAAAGAAAAATCATAAAATTTCAGATAAAAAACTAGTTTCATGACCGGCCAGGATTTCTGCGGACAAAACACAGATTCTAGACAGTCCTAAAAATATCGTCATTCAGAATTCACAGGTTTACCGCATTCTTTCGTTGCCGCCACTGATTTAGCTCAGCCCCTGCGCTAAATATGCCAGTCTCAAAAACTAATCGGCTAGAAAACTGCGTGGTCAAGATCACAAGCTTCAAATCACAAAAAATCAAAACAATAAAAAAGGAGAGAACTCCTTAAAGAAAATTCTCTCCTCTACCGCAAATCAATTTTTAATTCCAAATCAGAAATTCAGCATTAGCGTTTCAGGCTCAAAACAGTATCAAGCAAAGTGTCTGCTGTCTGAATAGTCTTTGCGTTCGACTGGAAACCGCGCTGTGTAACAATCATATCTGTGAACTGCTCTGTAAGGTCAACGTTTGACATCTCCAAAGCGCCGGAAAGAAGCGAGCCTGCACCGGCGATTCCTGAAGCGTTGACTCTCGCTGTTCCGGAGTTATTGCTTTCAACATAAGTATTGTCTCCGGCTTTTTCAAGTCCGCTCTGGTTTGAGAACGTCGCCATTGCAATTTGTCCGATTGTGCGGTTTGTTCCGTTTGAGTAAACGCCAGTGATAGTTCCAGTCGAGTCGATTTTGAAATTATCAAGATAACCCAAAGTGTAGCCGTCCTGATAGAAAGCTTTTGTCGAAGAGCTTGAAGCTGACTGTGTTACAGTGTTAATCATCGAGCCGATTGTCCCAAGATTGATGTTCATTGTCTGGCGGTAAGGAGTGCCGTCGTCATTCGCATTTGCGTCCGGAACATTATATGAAGCCTGAAGAATAACCTCTCCTTCCGGATTTGTAACGTTTCCGGCAGAGTCTGTAACGCCTGCCAAAGTTCCGTAGTTGTCAAAATTAATGATAAAATCGTTTCCCTGCCCGTCTGTTGTGCCGAGTCCTACGCGTGTCTGGGTAGCGTCAGCGTTTTCAGGATCTATCTGAACATTTGCGCGCCACTGATTCGGGTTTCCAGGAACTTTTGTGAAGTTGACAGCGAGCATATGCTGATTTCCAAAAGAATCGTAAACTTTGAATTCTGTGTTCCAAGTTCCTTTCGCAACATCAGCCTCAGTCGCGTTTTCAGGAATTTCTGGAGTGTTTTTGTTCAGATTACAGGCAAAATTAATGTTCTGGGTAGCTTTTGCCGGGTCCTTCTGTCCGACTGGAATAACAAGATCTGTCGGAGTTGCGGCAGTCTGAACAACCATCTCGCCGTTAAGCTCGCGCGCCATCCAGCCCTGAACTCTCATTCCGTTTGCAGGATTCACAAGAGTGCCGTTGCGGTCAAGCCCAAAAGCGCCGGCGCGGGTATAATATGTGTTCTCTCCGTTCTTTTCAATAAAGAATCCGTTTCCCTGAATCGCAATATCAGTTGAAATTCCTGTTGACTGCAAATTTCCCTGAGTAAAAACAGTGTCAATTGCAGCGACAGTCATTCCAAGTCCGACTTCTTTCGGGTTTACACCGCCCTTCTCCTCAGTCGGTTTTGAAGCTCCAGAAAGCTGCTGGCTAATCATATCCTGGAAATTTACACGGCCACGCTTAAATCCGGTTGTGTTTACGTTGGAAATATTGTTTCCAATTACGTCCATTCTTGTCTGGTGGTTCTGCAAGCCAGAAACTCCAGAATAAAGTGATCTCATCATATCGCTACCCTCTTTCTATTTTTGCAATCAAACTCTGCCGCACGGATGCGGCAACAATTTAAAGAACAAAAATTACACGGAAGTGATTTTTGTTCCACCGCACGGATGCGGCAATTTTTTAAGAATATTTTGGGCGTTACAGCACGAAGTGCTGTCGGGTCTTTCGGGGTTCCGCCTTTCGGCTACATTGTTAGCTGC
>CAVDRA010000042.1:0-10487 GCA_963611155.1 bacterium
TCATAGCTCTGTCGGAAATCAGGAGCAGCCGTTCGAGATTTTCGAGATTGAGAGTCTCCGCTTCAGCGCTGAGCGGGCGTGGATTTCAATTCCTGGAAAAGTCTCAAAAATCTACGGCCTTGAAAAAGTGAAAAATTCCGCGTTTATCCGTGATGTTCTTCCGCGGGTGAAAGAGGGAAGCAAAGTTGATTTTCCTCGCAACAATGTTGAAAAATGCGGAAACATAATCGCAGTTTCAGATTGCCGGCGGTATTCATACGATGCGGCTGAAAAGGCTGTGAGCAAGATTACGGTGCGTCTTGAGCCTTGCAACCGGGAGACTGAAAAATTCCTTTTCGGAACGCCTGAAAAAGACGAGGCCGGCTTTCCTCCGTCCGCGTTCACTTTTGCTCCGTCAGCAGAAAGCGGTGCGTCATCTTCAGTCGGAAAAGGAACTGTGATTCCTGCAGACGAGCCTGTTATTGAGTATATTCCTGAGATTCTTGCCCCGATTTCAGATTCAATCCGCGACTGGAACTACCGCACTTTAAGGCGGACTCTTGAGATATTTGACGAAATCTGTCCTAAGCACAAATGTCTTGACGGAGGAACTTTTTGGCCGGCGGTTTTGCGGGGCGGAATTCAGGGCGCGCTTTATGTCAGCGATTCTGAATCGTAATATTCTGGCCATGGAATTCTGATTTTACGGTTCGGTCATTGCGCTTTTCGGACCGCATGTTTTGATTATCAGATTCCGCAAATCTGAAAATTCTAAAAAGGTTGTCTTGATGAATTTTATACGAAAGTCTTTGTTTCTGATTCTTCCGTTTATTCCTTTTTTCGCTTATCCGCAGTCACAGTCTTCAAAGATTGACCTTGTGGAGCAGTCTGAAAAAAACGGAATCACGCTTTACTGGGACACTTTAAGCTCATCCGGCGTCATGGAGAAAAACGGGCATCAGATTTCCTTCCGTGCTGGCGACGGCTTTGTTCTCCGTGACTACAGAGAAGTCGCCGCTGTTTCTCCTCCTGAAAACATAAAAGGGCAGATTCTTGTCTCTAAGGATTTCGTTGATTCTGCCATGAAATTTTTCAGCACGGAGACTTCAGAGAATGTTTATAAAGTCGGCGCGATTCTGATTGACCCCGGACATGGCGGAAAAGATCCCGGCGCGATGGACACTCACACGATAAACGGCAGAAAAGTCACAATACGCGAGAAAGACATAAATCTTGCTGTCGGAAAGATGATTTATTCAAAGCTAAAATCAGCCTATCCCGAAAAAAATATAATGATGACGCGGAGCACCGATAAATTTCTCTCTCTTTCAGAGCGGACGGAAATCGCTAATTCTGTAAAGCTCAAGGAAAGGGAAGCTATTCTTTACGTCTCTATACATGTGAACTCTTCGCTTGACAAGAAAGCTTCCGGATATGAGGTCTGGTATCTGTCTCCTGGCTACAGGCGTACTGTGCTTGAAAAAAGCGGCGGTGTTGACAAGAATCTCTTCACGGTCATGAATGCGATGATGGAAGAGGAATATACGGCTGAAAGCATTTTGATAGCAAAATTTATTATGGACGGAATGACGGCCCAGGTCGGAAAGCTTTCAAACTCGCGCGGAATCAAGGCCGAGGAATGGTTTGTCGTGAGAAATTCAAATATGCCTGCGGTTTTAGTGGAGCTTGGATTTCTCACAAATGAAGGCGAGGCAAAAAACTTGAGCGACAATTCTTATCTGCAAAAGCTTTCGCTCGGAATTTACAACGGGCTTGCGGCTTTTGTGACAAATTTTGAACTTTCAAGAGGATTTACAGGACAAAATGAAAACAAATAATGAAAAATTGAAAAACGCGATGATTTTCACTGAAAAATTTATTGCCATGCATAAAGCCATTCTAATTGCCGTTGCCGCCGCTGCAGTGCTGCTGGCTGTTTTTTCCTTCGTGTTCCGCCGTGCCGGAAAATACCGCATGGTCATGCTTTTCCAGCAGGTTGGAAGCGCAAAAATAGAAAAAGAAGTCACCTATGTCCCGAAAAATGGGACTCAGACAAAACTTGAAACTTATATTTCGGAATTTCTTCTCGGACCTCTTCTTCACCGTGCCAGACCAGTTTTTTCTCTCGGCACAAAACTTGAATTTTGTATTCAAAAAGAAGACATTCTTTATGTCGGGCTGTCTGATGATGCAATTTTTCAAGATAACGAGGCTGTTGAATTTTATGACGGTGTGGAGATCTTTAAGAAAGCCATAAAGATGAATTTTCCGAAAATAAAGGATGTGCAGATTTTTGCCGGAAACGTGTTCATAGAAACAAAAAATTAGCCCTATTTTTAATTGACAAAAGGTTTTAGATGTATGATACTTAAAAGTATACAAGGCTACATCATTTGAGTTAAAGGAGCTTCAAAAATGAAGAAAACTTTGGTTTTATCAGCAATGGCAGCTGTGATTTTCGGATCAGCTGCATTCGCAAAAGAATCAACATTGATTGATTTCACTATGCTTGATGGTGATATTACAATCAAGGCACAGGACAGCGATGTTGAAATTCCTCAGAACAAGCGTACAGTAATGGATTACGGTGTTACTGCTGGAGCATCATTCAACAGTGAGCAGAAGAGTCTTATGAAGACTTCTCTCTATCTTGGAGAATGGGAAGTCCGGTTGAACAGCTCAGCACAGAATGTGGCTTCACTTGCTCAGTCAACAGTAAAGCCAGCTCCTGTAAAGGAGAGCGCAAAAGTTCCATTCGCTGGAAAAAATGTAATGGGTGTTCGTGTTGTATTCCCTACATGGGCAAGCAATGCAAATGCTAAAATTGTTCCGCCTTTCAATATTCCTGCATACGAGCCTCTTTCAACAGCTGATGACAATGGCAATCGTCAGGAGCCAACAGATGAAGAGAAAGCTTCAGGAAGAACACTTTTTGAAGCTGACAATGATGACTCTCCAGCATATGGCGTTGTAAAAAATGTTGGAACTCTTAAATCAGTTGCTGTTACAACAATGGGTATGAACTTCCCTCATGGACTTTATGTTCTCTTGGGAGACAATGATGGTGTAACACGCCGCTACTTCATGGGCTACCTTGGATTTGACGGTTGGAAAACTCTTCAGTGGAATAACCCTGACTATATTTCTGAAGTTCGCACTCGCGAAATCCGCATATATCCGATTTATCCACGCGGTCTTCCATTTGTAAAGTTCGAAGGATTCCAAATTACACGTGATGCAACTCATGTTGGTGGAGATTTTGTTGGATACTTCAAAGATGTAAAAGTTATCTATGACAAAGCTGAGCTTACTTCAGAAAGAGATATTGCTGATGAAGATTTGTGGGGAATCGTAACTCGCAAAGAAAAGGCTCGCCAGAACCTTGAGATGACACGCTTCGGAAACAAGCAGGTTAATCGTTATCTTGAAAAGTCTAAGATGGCTACAGAAGAGCAGTTCACATCTTCTATTGAGGAGAATTCTTCTTCTAACGCACAGGCAGCTGAGGCTAAATAAGTTAGCTAAAGTCTTCTCTTTGGAATAATGGCTTATAAATCGCCCGCAGTTATGCAGGCGATTTTTTTTGCCCTTTTGACTTGTGTTAAAAATAAGCGTTGCTAAAAGTTTTTCTTATGATATGATGAAAATATGGATACCTTGGTTAATTCTCTTCCTAGTAAAAACAGCATAAAAACATCTTATGAGCTGTACACGCCTATTCTTTCAGAAATAATGCAGAATATTGAAAAAAAACTGAAATCTGTGTTGCATCTTGCCTCTTCTCCAACGTATAAGTCGCGGGTGAAATCGTTTAACAGTTATTATCGGAAAGTCCTCCGTTTAAAATCGGACGAGGCCAAAAAGTTGAATTTTGTTCCCCTTACAGATATGATGGGAATCCGCGTTATCTGTGCTTTTTTGGAAGACTTGCCGGAGGTTGAGAAACAAATTCAGCAGTGTTTTTCAGTGCAGGAAGTCGAGTACAAAGGAGCAGACCAGAATTTTAAGGAATTCGGTTATGAATCTATTCACGTTCTTGTCGCAATTCCTGATGAATGCTATCCGAAAGAAAATAAGCTGCCGTTGCCTGAGAAACTTGTCTGTGAAATCCAGATAAGAACCATTTTGCAGGATGCGTGGGCTGAAGTTGAGCACGAGCTCATATATAAATCAGAATTCACACCGTTCGATATGCCGTTGCGCAGAAAACTCGCCTCGATAAATGCAAGCTTGACACTCGCGGATATAATTTTTCAGGAAATCAGGGATTATCAGAAAAAACTTCAGGGAGAGGTCGAGGCGCGACGTGAATCATTTTATGAAAAGGCTGATGAGCTTACTCTAAATGAAAAGCGGATAAAGACTGAACGGATTGAGCCTGAAACCATTGGCCGTGTTTCTCCCTATGTTCATGGAACAATTGACGATTTGATTCTTGAGGCTATACAGGCCCACAATCATGGGGAAGTCGAGAAGGCTGTTGAAATTTACACTGTAATTCTGAATTCAAAGCCGACTCCCGCAAATCCAGTTTTGTCTGTTATTCACAAGCATCGCGGAATGGCTTATTTTGCAATGAACAATTATAGCGCGGCTCTGGACGATTTTAAGGAGAGTGTAAAATATGATGAGAAAGCCTCCCGCTCTTATTATTATATCGGGATTATTTACAGCATAATGGGCAGCCAGAAAGACGCTGTGGATTATTTCACAAAATCTCTTGAGGTGAATGAATATCAGTCTCATGCCCATTTCAGAAGGGCTGTGTCTTATTTTAAGCTTGGCGAGTACGAAAATTCTCTGAAAGATTTGACGGCCGCCCAGTCTTTGGGGCTGAACGATGCAGAAACGGAAACTTTGCATTCAAAACTTATGGAAAAATTCGGAATGAAGATGTAGAGTATTCGCCTGATGAATATTGAAAAGCGATTTAGCCAAAACTGCATAATTGAAATGAGACGGCAGATAAGCGAGGCCGGCGGAAATGAAGTTTTTTTTGTCGGGAAAATAAACGAAAAAGGTCTTGTTATTGCGGTTGCGGCTTATGCGCGTGGAAACGCGAATTCTGTTCCTGTGAATTTTTCCGGAGCGCGGCAAGGCTCTGTTTTGATTCATAATCATCCGTCCGGGAAACTCTATCCTTCAGCTGCTGATTTGGCTGTTGCCTCTGATTGCTCGGAAAGGGCGCAAGGGTTTTATATCATAAACAATGAAGTTTCTGATGTTTATGCTGTAATGGAGCCTGTCCTTCCGAAAGTGACGGTCAAGCTTGATATAGATAAGACTGCAAGCTATCTTTCTTCCGGCGGCCCGCTTTCTAAAATTTCCAGTTTTTTTGAGGAAAGACCAAGCCAGATTGAGCTTACCAAGAAAATCACCGAGGCTTTCAATGAAAAATCTGTTGGAATTTTTGAGGCTGGAACAGGTGTTGGAAAGTCTTTCGCATATTTGATTCCGTCAATGCTTTGGGCTTTGGCGAACAAAGAGCGGGTTGTAATTTCAACAGGAACAATAAATTTGCAACAGCAGCTTGCGGAGAAGGACATTCCTCTTGCTGGAAAAATCATCGGAAAAAAAGTAAACTCGATTCTTGTGAAAGGACGGCAGAATTACGTCTGTCTCCGCCGTCTTAATGATGCTGTGAACGACCGCGAGCTTTTCAGCGAGGACACTGAGATTCTGAATAAAATTTCATCCTGGGCGAAAGAATCTGGGAACGGAAGCCTTAGCGACCTTAGTTTTAAGCCGCCTGAAAATGTCTGGCAACGTGTTAATTCTGAAGCTGACGCCTGTATGGGAATGAGATGTCCTAACCGCGAAAAGTGCTTTGTGATGAAGATCCGGAAAGAGGCGGGCGATGCGAATATTCTGGTTGTGAATCATCATATGCTTTTTGCAGACATTGAATCGAGAATGTCGGGGGCCGGATATGATGATACAGCAGTCCTTCCTCCATACAAGCGTGTTGTTTTTGACGAGGCGCACGGAATTGAGAATGCCGCGACAAGCTTTTTCTCGAATTCTGTAACAAAATTCAGAATTCTGAAGCAGCTTAATCTTTTGTACAGACAGCGAAAATCTTCTGCGGCTGGATTTTTGTTCACTTTATCGGCTTTGTCTAAAATCGAGGATAGGTCCGGCGAAGTTATCGAGGAGATTGGAAAGGCAAAGGAGGCGATCATTTCTTTAGAAAGCTGCACTCAGAAATTGATGGAAGAGCGTTTTAATATCCGTCTTTTTGACGGAAACAGCCATCTTTTTTCGCAGGTGCTTTCTGAGATGAAAAATCTTCAATCCCATATCGCTTCGGTTTCCGGAATCGTAAAAGAGATTCTTGACGGGATTGACGACGATGACCGCGACAATTCCTCTGTCTATGAGACAAAGTCTGTCTTGCGTCGTCTTGATGATGTTGTTGCTGTCTGCGGAAAATTCAATGAGTGGAATGAGCATTCTGATCTTGTTTTTTGGATTCAGACAAAAAAACTTTCGACAGCTCTGTCTAAGGATTTTGGAAATTCTGTTTATTATGAGTATCTTCAGACTCCTCTCGATATCGCCCCGATGATGAACAGCGGTGTTTTTGAGCCATTGGACTCGGTTGTATGCACTTCTGCGACAATTGGAATAGGCGGAAAATTTGATTTTTGGAAATCCCGTGTCGGTGTGAACTTTGTCGAGAAGGATCGTGTAAAATCTGGCGAGTTTTTGTCTCCTTTTCCGTACGAAAAGAATATGATTTTCTGTGTTCCAAACGATGCGCCTTTTCCAGACAGCGAGAATTTTCAGAATTACGCTGAAGATGCAATTGTAAAGTTGATTGAGGCTGCGTCCGGAAGAACTTTAGTTTTGTTTACTTCTTATGATTCTCTCCGCCATGCTTGCGACACAGCCCGCACAAAACTCAGGTCTTCAGGAATATCAGTTCTAAAGCAGGGGGATGATGACAGATTCCGGCTTCTTTCATCTTTTAAAAATGATATTGGCAGCGTTTTGTTCGCGACGGATTCGTTTTGGGAAGGAGTAGATGTTCCCGGAGAGTCGCTGAGCCAGGTGATCATCGTAAAACTTCCTTTTGGAGTTCCGAACGATCCTGTTTTTGCCGCACGGTCTGAGCAAATCACAAAAAAAGGCGGAAGCCCGTTCATGGAGCTTAGTGTTCCTGATGCGGTGATAAAATTCCGGCAAGGCTTTGGACGACTAATAAGAAGAGGCGACGATACTGGAGCGGTTATTGTTTTGGACAGAAGAATTGTTGAAAAACGGTATGGAAAAATATTTACATCCAGTGTTCCGATGACAAGACGTTTTTATAAGCCTTTGCTTGAAATCTTGCCAGAAGTTATGAAAGCGTGCATAAAAAAACCGTAAAGCCCTAAAGTGCACTTTGAGCTTTACGGTATTATGTGAACGATTTTGTCCTGATAAGACTTATTTGAATTCTTTAGGACGACGTTCTGTACGCTTGCATTTCTGGCACTCAGCATAATTCTTAAGTCTGCCGTTTTCAAGCTTTGTTTTCATTTCAACTTCACCACCACAAGTGCAGAAGAATTTTTGTGTTGCAACTGTAGTACGAGAGTTTTTTGATGCACCAGCCATTTCTAGCCTCCATATATTAATCGATTATCTATTAAATATATATTTTTCTGGTCTGTTAGTCAAGTCCTGGAATTTTTGAGTCAGAATAAAAAAAATCAGCTTTTAATTCTTCGCGTTTTTTCATAGAGTTTTTTTTCTGCTACGAACAATTCGTTAACCGCAGAATTTCTTTTGGAAAATATTTTATCGTCGGCAAATAAGAAAAAAGATAACAACAAATTTATTGATTTTGAATTATTTTCGATTATAATGTTGATAGTTTTTGCATTGTGAAAACTTAAAGAATATTTTAAAGATTGAGAGGTTTGCATGGACGTTCAGTTACAAGATTTGATTGAAAAAATCAAAAAAGACGGTGTCGAAGCTGCCGATAAATCTGCATCAGAAAAAATAGCCCAGGCGAGAGCTGAAGCTGAAAAAATCATCGCTAATGCGAAGGAAGAGGCAGACAAAATTATCAAAGCAGCGAAAGATGAAACAACAAGAATGGAAAAGGCAAGTGAAGACGCAATACGCCAGGCTGGCCGAAATCTTATTTTGTCGTTCAGAGAAAGTGTTGAAAAAGAACTTTCCGCAATCATGACGGCTGAAACTGCAAAGTCTTATTCGCCAAAATTGCTAGAAAATCTTATTCCTGAAACTGTAAAGGCGTGGACAAAAAACACCGATGCAGGCGATGTTTCGGTTCTTTTGAATGAAAAAGATTTGAAAGAGCTTGAGCAGAACCTTGGTGCTGCGCTGAAAGACAAGATTGGCGAGGGGCTTACTCTTAAAGCTGACAATTCTATTGAAAACGGATTCCGGATCGGAGTAAAAGACGGAGCCGCTTATTATGATTTCTCTGCGGAAGCTGTTGCTGATTTGTTCAGCGCGTACTTAAATCCTAAGGTTGCTTCCATCATGAAAGAGGCTGTAAAGGCATAATGGAGGCAGACAATGAGTAAGCAGTATTATCTTATGTCTCAACTTCCTGAATTTTCTGTAAGCGATGACAGAAATGTTCTGCCGATTACTTATGAATATTTTTATGACCTCTGTTCACGATTTCTTGAAGCAAAGGAAATGAAAATCCTTGACGGACTTTCTCTTGAGCCTCCAATGCAAGCTTCTTTGAGCGGCAATGATTTTGTCGATTTTTGGAATGAAAAAGAAAGAAGCCTGCGTTTGGCTCTGGCTCAAATTCGTGCTTTAAAAATGAAAAAGAAGATAAGCTCAGTTAATGAGTCAATATCTCCTGATGCTGTGCAGGCTGCTAGAACTGCAACTGGAATGGATAGTCCTCTTGCGGCGGAGCAGTTCTTGAATCAGTACAGACTGGGTGTTATTGAAAATATGCGTCCGACCGATGGATTTTCAATTGATTCTGTCTTTAGATATGGCTTGAGACTTCTGCTTGCAACACGCATGAAAAAATTTAATGCGGAAAAGGGTATGGCCTCTTACAAGCAAATCTATAACAGAATTCTTGAAGGAAAATAGTTTAATTGGAGAAAATTAATGACGGATACAAAAGGAAAGGTAGTCGGCGTTAATGGAAACATGGTTTCTGTCGAATTTGACGGAACTGTTTCTATGAACGAAGTTGCCTATGTAAAAGTTGATGATGTAAGCCTAAAAAGCGAAGTGATCCGTATCCGCGGAAACGTAGCTCAGCTTCAGGTTTACGAAATGACAAAAGGAATAAAGGCTGGCGACACTGTTGAGTTTACAGGCGATTTGCTTTCTGCTGAGCTTGGACCTGGACTTTTAGGACAGGTTTATGACGGTTTGCAGAATCCATTGCCGTTGCTCGCTGAAAAAGCTGGCTGGTTCCTTGAAAGAGGTGTTTATGTCAATCCTCTTGATAAAGAAAAAAAATGGGATTTCACTCCGGTTGTAAAGCCTGGAGATGTTTTGAAGGCCGGCGAATATGTTGGTTCTGTTCCTGAGGGTGCCTTTACCCATAAGATTTTTGTTCCTTTTTACTTGCTTGGAAATTACACTGTAAAATCGATTGTTTCAGCAGGAGCTTACACACTGCAGGATAAGATCGCAGTTCTAACAGATGAAAAGGGAAACGATGTTGAAATTGGACTTTCGTTCAAATGGCCTGTAAAGCGAGCCATTTCCTGCTATAAGGAGCGTCTTGCACCAACGGAAACTATGGTTACAAAAGTTCGTCTTATTGATACTTTCTTCCCAGTTGCAAAAGGTGGAACTTATTGTATCCCAGGACCTTTCGGCGCGGGAAAAACAGTTTTGCAGCATACAACATCAAAATATGCGGACGTTGATATTGTAATTATTGCGGCCTGCGGTGAGCGTGCTGGCGAAGTTGTAGAAACACTTACAGAATTCCCAGAACTCAAAGATCCTAAAACTGGAAAATCTTTGATGGAAAGAACAATCATCATTTGTAATACTTCTTCAATGCCGGTTGCTTCCCGTGAAGCTTCTGTTTATACGTCAGTTACATTGGCAGAATATTACAGACAGATGGGGTTGAACGTTCTTCTTCTTGCAGATTCAACTTCCCGCTGGGCTCAGGCTTTGCGTGAAATGTCTGGTCGTCTTGAGGAAATTCCTGGAGAGGAAGCATTCCCTGCTTACATGGAATCTTACATTGCGGCATTCTATGAGCGTGCTGGACAAGTTGTTCTTCCTGATGGTTCAAAAGGATCTGTTACAATTGGCGGAACAGTTTCTCCTGCCGGCGGTAACTTTGAAGAGCCTGTAACTCAGGCAACATTGAAGGTTGTCGGTGCGTTCCACGGTCTTTCGCGTGCCCGCTCAGATGCCAGAAAATATCCTGCAATCGACCCGATCCAGTCTTGGTCTAAGTATCATGGCGTAATTGCGGCAGATAAAGTTAATTTCTGTTTCGATATTATGAAAAAAGGTGTAGACGTTGCTTCTATGATGAAGGT
>CAVDRA010000043.1:0-10436 GCA_963611155.1 bacterium
ACTTCAAGGTTCAATTGGAAGGACGGTTTTTATAGCCCTGAAAAAATTGAAATTTACAAGGCGATGAATGAAAAAGCCGAGGCCGAGCGTGCTGCCGGTTTTGGCAACGCTCAGTTTAGAAAATCCTCGAAAAGCGGAAACAGAAGCGCTGGAAATTTCAACCGCCGTTCCGAACGAAAACGTTCTGGGCGATAATTTATAAAAAACGTTGATGCTAAGCTAGAAAAGGCTGCATTGAGTTTTCTCTTGCAGCCTTTTCTGTTTTTTTGTCTGAGCTGCTAAATCTGCTGTTTAGAACACCGTTTCTTCGATAAGTTCCTTTTCGAAGACTTCGTTATTTTCTGTCTCAGCCGCAAAATCATTTTCTTTTTCACTTTGGCCGCTAAGATTTTCCTTGTTTTCATCTTCTTGAAAAGATTCTTTTGAAAGCGGCTTAAAATCAATGTGGTCTGCGATTATGTAAATTTTTGACTGTGATTTTCCGCTGTCGTTTTTCCACCTGTCTTGCTTGAGTCTTCCGACTACACGGACTCCTCTTCCTTTTATTCCGTTTTTTGCTACGCTTTCGCAGAATTTTTGTCCCCATGCCTGAACGTCAAAAAAACTGACTTCCGACTGAAAATCTCCGTTTGAATCTTTAAAAACTCTGTTTGAGGCGATTGACATTGTTGCAACTCTTGTTCCGCGCTGTGTTTCCTTGATTTGGGAATCCCGGACAACATTGCCTTCAATAATAATCTGATTCATTGCATTCATAAAAAATCTCCTTGAAACCGCATGGCAGTGAAAAAATCCGCATGGCGGCTGAAACTTGTAAATCTCCGGCCGAAAGTTTTTACACATATTTATTTCAAAAGAAAATCAAAAACCGGCAAGAATTTAGAGAAAAAACAAAAAAAATCAGGATAAAAATGAAGTAAAAAACAAGGCTGCCTAATAAGTTGAAAATAGAGCGCTGGTTGATTTTGTGCGGCTTTAGTGCAAATCAAGTTTCGCTATGCGCATTGTTTTTAGCAGCTCTGAAGAGAAAACTCAGCAGCTGCTAAATTACCGCGCATTATATTTTTTAGACAGCCTAAAAAAGCATAAAAATAAATAAAAATTGCTGAAAAAAAATGCCGTAACTTAAGTTAAAACAGATAACTGTAAAGCTGCGGCTGGCAGCGATTCTGCCTACATCGGAATATTTTTCACAAGTTTTATCATGTAAAGCTGAATATACATTTGAAGCGCATCATGCTCCCTTATTTTTTGAAGCGACGGCGTTTTTACAAGACTGTCGGCAAGACTTTGAATTCTGTCAGATGTCAGGGCCTCCGCTTTCATGGTCCGCAGAACTTTTCTCATGTAGTCTCTGATGAGGGAATTCACATCTTCTGTAAGATTTTTGTGTGTTTCGCGTCCGAGAAGCTTGTTCCACAAATGCTCGTATGAGTCAAGCTCGCGGTCAAGAGTTGAGCTTTCAGGAACGAGCGACTGTTCTGCTTCCCGCGCGGCTTCCCTAAGCGCAACTTTCTTTGAGACAGCCGGATTTTTTGCAAGAAGAGCCGTTTCCGCATCCTCGAGTCTTTTTTCATGTTCGCTTTCTCTGTATTTCTGAGCGCTAGTCTTTTCTTTCGGTTTTTGCTTGCTTTTCGGCGGTTTAAGCAGAAGGCGGGCAATCCAGGAAAAAAACGGAGTTGTGTACCAGAAAGGAAGAATAATTTTAGCGTCCGCAAGAAGCTTAGTCTTATCAATCAGAAGAATGTCGCTGTAAGGCAAAAGTTGACCGTTTACAAAAAGGCTTATTTTTCCAGTGTCCTCGCTGCCTGTAGTCTCGTAGCTTAGAAGAGGCGTGAATGAAGCCGATAGAAGCGCGCTTAAAATCGGCGACTGAATCCGGACTTCGCGTTCGAGGCTGTCTTCAAAAGCCGCCTGATCTTTCATCTCCGGCAAAAAGTCAAATGATTTGAGAGCTTTCGCCCATTTAGATTTTATCGCTTCCTGAACAGATGTGCGCGCGTCGGTGCAAAGTCTCAGAATAAGCTGAATGACTTTGCTTTTGAATATAAAATAACGCTGCTCATCATAAGTCTTGAAAACCAGAAGTTCCGGAAGCTCTTGAATTCTTGCCTCCTGGGTCTTTGAATGAAGATAATTCTTGAGCTCGTCTTCTGAATATTGGCCTAAAAGAGGAATTCCCTTGTTGTCGGTAAATTTTATAATCTGGTCAAAAGTAAAATAATACGGCGGCTTTAAAAGCAGGTTTTCCAGCGTTTTTAGAGCTGTGTCTTTTTTTGCTTTTTCCTGAGCCTTGTTCTTAAAATAGTTCGCCGCGATTTCTGTGATGTAGACTGCCTGCAAAATCGAAAGATCTTCCTGAGTGTAATCCTTGATTTTTTCGTAATCCTGTTTTATGAAAAAGCAAAGCTGATTCCAAAGATAAAAAGTGTCTGTTGTTGAGCTCAAGGTTTCGATTGAATGATCTGGCTTGTCCACAAACGCATTGAAGAAATTTTTTGCAATCATCTCGCGGCCAGGATTAGAAATCGTGATTTTTTTGCAGAAATAATCGTGATGCTCGTCTTTTTTCAGCATGGTTTGAATTTTTCCGATAGCATCTTCAATCAAAGTTTTTACAGAAACTGTTGACGGAAGCAAAATTGACGGCGAGTCATGCGGAAGAATGAGCCCATAAAGAGTTTTGTCGTTGAGTTCCTGGTGAGCCATCAATTTGGAGATTAAATCAGCGGCAGTTTCGCGGGTTATGATTTCTTTTGGTGTTTTCCTCGGCAAATCTCCTTCAGACGGAAACGGAAGTGTAGGATTTGCGGCGATTTCGTCGTATTTTTCAGCAAATTTTTCAATATAATAACCAGTAACAACAATCGCCTGTTTGTCGCTTGAAGTTGTCATTGTTACGACCTGGTGCGTTTCAATTAGCTTGTCGAGCTCTTTTTGGAGCGCAGAATCTGTGTTTTCAATGTAGCAAGCTAAAACCGGCTGTTCTTCAATATGATGCTGCGAATATTTTTTTAGATAATCACAAAATTCAAAATAATCAACGATTCCGCTTTTTTGACGCGAAGCGAAAAATTTCAATAAAACATTAATGTTTGCTGTGGTCGCCATATTTTTCAATAATATCATTAAAAAACACAATTAACAATAATTCAAAAAAACAGCGTTTTGTGAAAAAATCAAGATTATAGAACAAAAAACGCAAAAATATTAAGATAAAGCAAATCTTTGGAGAAAAAAATGTCGTCTGAAATCAATCTTCTTTCAAAGCGGATGGGAAATCTTCATCCGTATGTTCCTGGCGAGCAGCCGAAAGACCGTGTTTATATCAAGCTCAATGCAAATGAAAATCCTTATCCTCCGTCACCGAAAGTTATTTCGGCTGTCCGTTCTGCGGTAAAGTCAAATCCTGAAAAATTGTCGCTTTATCCAGATCCGGATTCTTATGAGATGAGAAAAGCGATTGCAAAAATGCTCAATGATTGTGGCGGAGTTTTGTGCCGGGCTGATCTTGACGGCGGAAATAAAGACGGAAGCGGAGCGAAAGTTTCTCCGTCTGATGCGGACAGAATTCCTTTTGAAGTTACTCCGGAAATGATTTACGCCGGAAACGGCTCGGATGAGGTTTTGAGCTTTGTTTTTTACGCTTTTTTTGACAGCGACCGTGCGCTTGTTCTTCCTGAGCATACTTATTCTTTTTATCCTGTTTATGCGGGATTTTATTCAGTTCCGATGGATAAAATTCCGCTGAAATCAGACTGGACACTTGATAAGGAAAAAATGCTTTCTGAGGCTAATAAAAACGATTCAGGAATTATTTTTGCGAATCCAAACGCGCCTACATCTCTTGGAATCACGAGAGAAGAAGTGAGGGAAATGCTTGAAAAAGCTCCGAAAACCAAAATTTTTGTTGTTGACGAGGCTTATGTGGATTTCGGCGGCGAAAGCTCGATTCCGCTTCTGAAAGATTTTAAGAATCTTCTGATTGTGCGCACAACTTCAAAAAGCCTTTGCGGGGCGGGGCAGAGAATCGGCTATCTCGTGGCGAATCCAGAGCTTGTGAATGCTGTCACAACGGTGAAAAATTCGCTGAATCATTTTCCGCTTGATTTTGTTGCGCAGACGGCCGGAAAAGCTGCTTGCGAGGATGCCGGATATTACGTGAAATGCGCGCAGTCAGTCGCGTTTGAGCGGGATGAATTTATAGATTTTTTGCGTTCAAAAAACTGGTTCGTTTTAGACAGCCAGACTAATTTTATTTTTTGCAAGAAAGACGGCGTTCCAGGCAAGAAAACTTATCAGAAAATAAAAGAAGCCGGAATTCTTGTGCGTCATTTTGATACACCGGGGATTGAAGAATTTTTGAGAATCACTGTTGGAACTCACGAGCAAATGAAAAAGCTCCGCGAGGTTATGGAAACAATCTAAAAATAAGGAAAATTTATGAAATTTTTGATTTTAAGCGATGCTCACGGAAATTTTGAGAACATTGAAAAACTGGAAAGCGAATTCAAAGCTGCTGATGTTGTTCTTTTTGGCGGAGATTTTGCGAAATTCGGCTCAGAAGAGACCGGAAAGCCTGTTCTTGATGCTCTTTTGAAAAAGCATGACTGTATTTTTTCGGTGATCGGAAACTGCGATTCACCTGATTTTCTTGAAGAAATTGAGAATGCCGACATCAGCGTGGAAGGAAATTTGACTTTTCATGACGGAATTGCGCTTTGCGGAGCAGGCGGGGGAACAAAATTTTCTGGCGACACTCCAAACGAGCGCGAAGAGGATGAAATTCTTTCTGATTTTAATGTTCTTGAAAGCTCGTCTGAGCAGTGCGCGGATGAAAATGGCCATTGGGCGAATCTCGTTTTGATTATGCACAATCCTCCAAAAGACACAAAATGCGATATGATTCCGAACGGCGCTCATGTCGGAAGCAAGCTGCTCCGTGAATATATTGAAAAACGCTCGCCGTTTCTTGTTGTGACCGGCCATATTCACGAAAGCGCTGGAATTGATACTGTAGAAAATTCCACTGTTGTAAATCCAGGCAGCCTTCTGGAAGGAAAATACGCATGGGCAGAAGCAGAAAAAGATTCTGATGGAAGCTGGAAAGTAACAAAAGCCGAGCTTAGAAATCTCTAGAAAACAGCGTTGAGCAAAAGCGTGCGTGTTACATGATGCGCGCGCTTTTTTTTTGCCGGAATTAACTTCCCTGAAAGCTAGAAGAGCTGATTATCATTTGTTTCTAGAGGTTTGCCTTATTTTAAAGTCTGCGCGAATCTGAATCCAAGATAATTGTAACATTCATTTGGATCGTAGCTGTAGCGGTCGCCAGCGCAGATAAAAGGTGTGTATTCAGACCAGCTTCCGCCTCTGCTCACTCTTTCCCGGCCTGCTTTTATTCCCGTTGAGCGGTTTTCTGGCTCTGTGTCCAAGTATCTGTAGCTCCAGTCCCAGACAAATTCGTTTACATTTCCGCTCATGTCAAAAAGTCCGCTTCCGTTCGGATTCCCGCTTCCTGGCATTGGCGGCGCGCTTGGAGAAAACGGAGTTCCGGCAGTTCCAACGCGCATTGTTCTGTCTGTGTTCGATGAAATCCATGCTACTTCTGTTTCTGGAACTGATTCGTCATCTTTGCCGTATTCATCAATCTGCCCGCTTGCGAGCATTCCGCTCTGAAATCCTGACTTTGTTTTTCTTGCCGAATATTCCCATTCGCTTTCTGTAGGAAGCCTGAAACCGTCAGCTTCAAAATCGCAGGAACACAAATCCAGCTTTGAAGTTTCTGTTGCGTCTTTTAAAATTTCGCTGTTCAATGTGTAGCACGGAGTGAGCGAATGAAGCTCGCTGAGCGCATTGCACCAGATAACCGCGTCATACCATGAAATCATTGTTACAGGCTGATCCTTTTCGTCTGTCGGAGCTGCGCCGCGCTTTCCTTTTGAGCCTTCCTGCCCCGGATTCAAGAATTTGTAGCCGAGCGCCTCTGCGGCAATCCGGGTTTCGTACCAAAGCTCGTAGGTGGTTTCATAGCGGTTGATTGAAAAAGGCGAAATCCATCTTTTTGCGGTGTATGACTGGCTTCCCTCTCCGATTATGTAGACATCGTATTTTTCGCCGTTTTTTTTGTTTGGACTCGCTCCGAGCCGCACAAGCGAAATCGGGCTGAACAAAGTGTTTTCAGAATATTTTTCTGATTTTTGCGTGTTTTCTTCTTGAGCTTCCTGATTTTCTTCTCCGCCGTTTTTTTCTAAGTCTTCTAAGTCTTCTAAGTCTTCTAAGTCTTCTGAAAATTCCTGGCCGTCTTTCTGATTTTGATTTTCAGCGTCAAAAGATGAACTTTTTGTCTCGTTTTTTTTGCCCGGAAAAAAAGGCGAGCTTTGCTGGGTATTTTTTTTTGCCTGCAGATTTAAGGAAACGGCTGTAGAAACCTGCGGTGAAAGCTGTATCGCCGATGAAAAAATTCCAGCGCAGAAAAAAGCTGAAAAGAAGGAAACAAGAATAATTTTCTTTGACATAAAATCCTCCAAAAAGGAATTCGTAAAATCACAGTTGAGCAGAGCCTAGCCCTGATAGTAGCGGCGGCGGAGCCGTTGCGGCGCGAGCGTCCGTTTTTCTTTCTGAACGGCAGAGCGAGCAAAGCAATGGAGCGCTTCATGCGCGTAACCGCGGATAGCAGGCGGAGCAATTTCAGCATCGGGTGATGTTTTAAGACATTTGCTTTTTATAAAATGCCGCTCCAAAATTTCTATTTTCTGCTTTGTGTCTCTTTTTTTCTTCTCGGCGAAAGGTTCATCACAATGTAGGCGACTGTTGCCGAGACAAAACAGAGTGCGGAAAGACAGATAAAACCGGTCCAGGTGCCGCTTGTGCTCCACGGAAGTTTTATGTTCATTCCCCAGAAACTTGTGATAAAGCTCATAATCATCAAAACAAGCGAAATTACGGTAAGTTTCTTCATTATTACGTTCATGTTGTTTGAAAGAATGTTTGAGAAAGCGTCCATAACGCCGGTTGTGATTGTTGTGTAAGTGCCAGCCATTTCCATAGCCTGCTTGTTGTCGATTTCTACGTCGTCAAGCCACTCCTGATCGTCGTTGTCGAGCTTTAGGATTTTTGTGCGCCGGATTTTCTCGAGAAGAAGCTGGTTTGACTTTAGCGATGTCGTGAAATATGTGAGCGATTTTTCCATGTTCAAAAGCTGGATAAGCTCGTCGTTTTCAATTGTGTCGTGAAGCTCGTTCTGGATTGAATTCACTTTTCTGCTGATTTCCTTGAGGTAACGTAAAAACATTATGTCGCTTCTCGACAGAATTCTGATTAAAAATGCCGGAAAATCGCTTAAGGACAAATCTTTGATTCTGTTCGCGCTTAAATCTCGCAGAACTTCGCAGTTCGTCCAGCAGATTGTGATTATTTTGTCCGGAAAAATAAACGCGCCGATTGGAGTTGTCGTGTAGGCTGTGTCGCAGTTCGGCGTAAAAACCGGAAGCCGCATGATTACGAGATTATAGCCGTCGTCACTCGGCTCAAGGCGCGAAAGCTCGTCGGGGTCGATAACGTCAAGAAGAAGCTCTCTGTCAAGATTGTATTCGTCCTTTAAAAACGAAATTTCCGCTTGCGTAACATCCCGCGCGTCAATCCAGACACGGTTTTTTGAGTTTCTTTCGTCTTTTTCGATTGGTTTGAGCAAACCGTCTTCCTGAATCCAATAGCGAATCATCCGTTTTTTCCTGTCTGACAAATTTACCACAACTGGATTTTTTAAGGAAGTAAAATTCTAGTGAAGAAAAATTGAAGAAAAATTCGTGCGGTGATTTTGTTTTTGCGCGAATTTTCTGGAGAGAAAATGTTATTTCTGCCAAAAACTCATCATAAAAAATCAAAAGAATCAAGAACGCAAGTTTTTCTTGAGCAGTTTTCGTTTTTCTGCGTTTTTTAGCGCTAAAAAACAATGCCCAGCTGCTCCGGCTTCGCTCGCGCTCATTGCAGAACTTTGTTTTCTTGTTTTTTTGTTCAATTTTGCTTTCGAAAAAATATTCTGGCTTTCAGAATGTCTTTAAGTTCTGCAACTGAAGGCCTTCGCATCTGGCGTAGGCATTTTCTTGCTTTGAGAAAATTCTTATCTTTTAGCTTTTTTTGCGTGAACCGTACTTTTTTTTCGCATTTATATGCGTGGAGAAAATTTATGGAAATTAAAAAAGTCAGAACAAAAAAACTTATGAAAATTTTTCTGGCGGCGGCATTTTTGCTTTTGCCTTCGATTGGAATTTCCGCTGAAAATTATGAATTTGTGGCTCAGGAAATAAACGAAATCCTTTATGCGCTTTCGCTTGCAAGAAATTTTCCGATTTCAGGAGACGACACTGTTTTTGGAAAAGCTGATTTCAGATGGACTGGCGATGATTTTGACTTGGCTTTTGAATCTTTCTTGCAAAAAAATCGTCTTTTTGCAAGAAAAACGGAAAAATGCTGGACAGTCTCAAAAATCAAAATGGAAAAACGGGCTTTTATTGATAATTCTTCAATGCCGCTGGATTCTCAAAATGTTTTAAACGGCCCTGAAAAAACTGTTTTTTCTCTTGACGCCTTTGACGTTTTGCCGGAAAGGCTCTTTGAAAAGGCTGCTCTGGAAACAGGCTTGTGTGTAACGTACGATTCGCTTCCTCGGATAAAAGCGAGCTTGCACACAGGATTTTGTTCTGCGGAAGAAATTCTTTTTCGAATCGCCGGGCTTTGCACAGGTTTTGTTCTTGAAAAACGTTCAGAGGGTGTTTTTCATGTGGCAAGAGGCGGCCTGAAAGAAAACGAGCGGAATGCCGGAAAATGTGAAATCATCCTTAATGAGAATTTCAGCGTTTCCTGCAATTTGAACGGCTGCTATTTTTCTTCGGCTTTGGAAAAACTTTTCTCGCTTTCCGGAAATGATTTTTGCATTGACGGCGGAAAAGACTCGAAAATCACTCGTGCCAGCTTTACTTCTTATGATGTTGACGATGCTTTGGAGACTTTGTGTGTGCTTGCCGGATTTTCAGTAAACGAAAAGGACGGAAGATATTACATTTTGCCTTCAAAAGACAAAAATAAAATAAAGCAGGAAGGAAAAAGCTGGGAAAAATGCGTTCTAAAATATTCAAAGTCGGCTGAAATCATCGGGCTTTGCGCAAAACGTTTTCCTGAAATTGAAATTATCAATGTAGATGGAAACTCGTTTTTATACCTCGCAGATGATGATGAGAACATTGCGTTTCTGGAATTTGTGTCGCTTGCAGACTCACGAAAAATTTCAAGGCTTGTCCAGCTGAATTTTATAAGGACGGAACAATTTTTGAAAAATCTTCCGCCGTTCATCGAAAAATCGCAGATCACTGATTCTGGACGCGGAGACAGCTTCTATTTTTCCGGGACGGAAGAAGAATTCAATGAGCTTTCTTCCCGGCTTTCTGAAATTGACAGACCAGTTCCCCGTGTCCGCTATGACCTCTTGATAATGCAGTATCAAACCACGGACGGTTTTTCATGGTCGCCCAGCTTTAAGGCGGGCCGCGTTTCTCTTGGGGATATGAACGCCACAAGCGCAAATCTTGGAAGCGTTCTGAATTTTAATCTCGATGTTATCGGCGCTTTTGGAATGAAATTCGCGTTTGAGCTGCAGTCTGCGATAACGCAGTCAAAGGCTAAGGTTTTTGCTGACACGACATTAAACGGCGTAAGCGGCTCGGCAATAATTTTTGCAAATACGAACACTTACCGTTACAGGGACAACAATCTTGATCCTGAGACAGGCGAGCCGATTTATTCAGGAATCACAAAAGAGATTATTTCCGGCCTAAAACTTGAAGTGACAGGAACTGTTACAGGTGATGGAATGATTACGTCAAAAATTACAGCGAGCGTTTCGAGACAGGGAACAGATTTGTCAACAACTACGGGAAATCCGCCGCCGACAAGCGAAAAAATGATTACAACTGAAGTCCGGGCGAAAAGCGGAGAGCCTGTTGTTTTGAGCGGCCTTGTTCAAAATGAAGACAGCGAAAATATTTCGCGGGTGCCGTTTTTTTCGCGCATTCCATTTTTCGGGCATCTTTTCAAGGGAAAAGAAAAATCAAAAGAACAGACAGAGCTTGTAATTTATCTTCTTCCAAGCGCGGAAATCTTTTCAGGCGAATCGTAAAAATTTTATCCATGAATAAAAGCGTTTTACAGATGATAAAAAGAAAAAGGAGGTGTAATAAAAACTTTGCCTGAAATAGCGTCAAAGTTTTTATTCACAAGTTTGCGCTGCAAACTTTCTTATCAACTGCAATTTCTCACGTTGTTGCGAAATTGCGTTAAAAAGTCAAATCGGAAATGGATATTTCCTCATGACTTTTTATGGGAGAAAAATAAAAACTTTGCCTGAAATAGCGTCAAAGTTTTTATTCACAAGTTTGCGCTGC
>CAVDRA010000044.1:0-10395 GCA_963611155.1 bacterium
GTGTTATGCGTAATCGGGCTTGCTGGAATTGCCGCATATTCATTTTTTGCGAAAGATAATGTTTTCGGTTTTCAGAATATTGAGTTCGCCGGAATTATTGTTTCGACAGCCGCTTTTATAATTCTCGGGTTTACCGTGGTTATTCCAATCGGCGGCGGAGACATGCCTGTGATTATCTCGTTTCTGAATGCTCTTTCTGGACTTGCGGCGGCTTTTGCCGGTTTTGCAATCAATAATACTGTTCTTGTTGTTTCCGGATGTCTTGTCGGAGCTTCTGGTCTGATATTGACGCTGATTATGTGCAAAGCTATGAACAGGACTTTTGGAAGCCTTTTGTTTAAAAGTTTTGGCGGAGCGAAGAAAAAAGGCGTTTCTGGTCCTGCAAAAGAGCCGAAATCCATTTCTGTTGATGACGCTTATCTGATTCTTGAGGCTGCGAAAAACGTCGTTGTTGTTCCAGGGTACGGAATGGCGGTGGCTCAGGCGCAGCATGCTGTAAAAGAGCTTTGTGACAAGCTGGAAGCGAATGGTGCGGAGGTCAATTTTGCAATCCATCCGGTTGCAGGCCGGATGCCAGGGCATATGAATGTTCTTCTTGCTGAAGCTAATGTTCCGTATGAACAGCTAAAAACTGCTGATGAGATTAATCCGCAGATGGAAAACGTGGATGTTGCAATTGTAATCGGGGCAAATGACGTTGTGAATCCGAGCGCTGTTAATGATCCTGACAGTCCTCTTTACGGAATGCCGATTGTGAACGCTTATGAGGCGCGCACGGTTTTTGTCTTGAAGCGGGGAAAAGGCACTGGTTTTTCGGGAATTGAAAATCCGCTTTTTACTAATGATAACACTGTAATGATTTATGGAGACGCTAAACAGACAATAACGCAGCTTGTTGCGGAATTTTCTGAATAAAAAGAGAATATTTTTTCTTGTTTGCGATTTTTATTTGAAAGCCCACAGCTGTTGCGGTCTTGTTTTTTTTTAATGCATTTTTATAAGCTTGAGATCGCTCTTTCAGATAAAAATCTGAAAAAAAATGCACCCAAAATTAGGGTGCATTTAAGCTATACAGTTCAAGCACGAATTTTTATAAAATCTTAGCTTTACTGTTGAAGATTGTTGCTTTATTATCGGTTACCAAGTCTTCTCAATTTCCGGCTCGCAGATATTTCTCTCTGTCTGAAGATCAAAGAATTTACATCTTGCCATATCTGGTGTCAGGTTTACAGTGTCTCCTAGCTGAACTACAATTTCCGGCTTGATAATCGCAATCACACTCTGGTCCTGAACCTGCACGAAGATGTGCGTGTTGGAACCTAACGGCTCCTTGTTTACAATCTTAAGCTGCATATTGTTTTCTGCTGCCGGAGCATCATTGTGGTGCAAATCTTCTGGGCGAATTCCAAAGGTAACTTCTTTTCCGACGTATGCCTTGAGATGTTTTGCCTGTTCCTCAGTTGGAACAAGAGTGAAAGAACCTTCATTTGCAACAATACGTCCGTCTTTTTCTTCAATTTTTACTTTGAAAAAGTTCATTGGAGGTGTTCCGATAAAGCCTGCTACGAACTTGTTGATCGGGTGGTTGTAAAGGTAAAGCGGAGCTCCAATCTGCTGAATGCGTTTTTCAGACATTACAACGATTTTTGTTCCGAGTGTCATAGCCTCGATCTGATCATGAGTTACGTAAATCATTGTTGCCTGAAGTCTGTGGTGAATTCCTGCGAGCTCGCCGCGCATTGTTACACGGAGCTTAGCATCAAGGTTTGAAAGAGGCTCGTCAAGCAAGAATACTTTTGGAGAGCGAACAATAGCACGTCCGATTGCAACACGCTGTCTCTGTCCGCCAGAAAGGGCTTTCGGTTTTCTGTCAAGGAAGTTGTCAAGGTCAAGAATTCTTGAAGCTTCGTGAACACGGCGGTCAATTTCTTTTTTGTCCATCTTGCGGATTTTAAGACCATAAGCCATGTTGTCATAGACTGTCATATGAGGGTAAAGAGCATAATCCTGAAAAACCATTGCGATGTTTCTGTCTTTTGGCGGAACATCATTCATGAGTTCTCCGTCAATGAAAAGCTCTCCGCCAGTAATGTCTTCAAGACCTGCAATCATGCGGAGTGTTGTCGATTTTCCGCATCCGGAAGGACCTACAAATACGCAGAATTCCTTGTCTTCAATTGTTACATTTGATTTATCTACAGCAAGCACGCCGCCGTCGTAGACTTTTGTAATGCCTTTTAACTCAACTTTCGCCATTTGGTTCCTCGTTTAATTGTACAAATTAATGATACAATTTTATTGAATAATCTGAAATAAAACAACTTGCAACATCGGCTATATAAGGAAAAAAGCAAGAAAATTACAAAAACAAAAAGGTTTTGATATAAGCAAAGTGAATGCCGGGTATGTTTTTTATAACTTAAAACAGCGTTTTATCAGGAGAATTTCATAAGAGCAGATTTTGATTTTTTTTCTCAAGATCGAATTGCTGGAAATATAAAAACAATGGCCGCCTAACAAGTTTTTGCACAGAATTCATTGTCTGGCGTAAACTGCAATAGTCAATGAATTCTGTGTAAGACGTATTTATTAGGCAGCCTTAAAAAGTTTTATATCGCGCCATTTTTGCAGCTGACATAAAATGTTAGGGCGTTTCGTTTTTGCTTGATAATTTTCCGATGAAAATACCTGGAGTATAAAATTAGAATACTGCAACAACTTCTCCGTTTGGATAACGGGTGTTGATGTAGTCTTTAACTTTCTGGCTCTGGAGAGCTTTTACAAGAGCTTTGATTTCAGGCTTGTTCTCGTTTCCTGATTTTACTGCTACGACATTCACATAAGGTGATGAAGAACCTTCTATGAAAAGTCCGTCTTTTTTTGCTGAAAGGCCCGCTGGGAGAGCATAGTTTCCATTGATTACAGCTCCGTCAACATCGTCAAGCGTTCTTGGGAGAGAGGCGCCGTCAATCTCGCGGAATTTTATTTTAAGAGGGTTTTTAACAAGATCGATAGGAGTTGCCTCAATTCCAGCTCCGCTGCGGAGAGTAATAAGTCCTGCTTCCTGCAAAAGAAGGAGCGCGCGCGCTTCGTTTGTCGGATCGTTAGGAATCGCAATTGTCGCCTTTTTCTTGAAATCCTTGAGAGATTTGTATTTGTGAGAGTAAAGCGCAAAAGGCTCGACATGGATTCCTCCGGCGCTTACAAGATGAAAACCTTTGTTTTTGTTTGTTGCTTCCATGTATGGAATATGCTGGTCGAAATTCGCATCGATGTCTCCTGACTCAAGAGCTTCATTCAAGATTGAGTAGTCTGTCATTTCGATAACCTGTAAATCAATTCCTTCTGCTTTCAAGTCATCTTTAACAAGATTCAAAATATCTGCGTGTGGCTCTGGAGTTGCCCCTACTTTTAGTGAAGTTTGCGCAAAAAGCGCTGCCGCGGCAAAAAGTGCGGCTCCAAATGCAATTGTTTTCTTCATAAGATGCTCCTTGATTTTTTAACCTACTATATTTATAGGAATAATAAAGTTATACAGTTTCACTTTGATTGTGTCAATCGCTCTTGAAAAGAGATTTTTATCTTCCGTTCGCTTCCCGTTTATCGCTTGCTCATCATTATGCTTGATATTTTAGAGCCTGCGAACTGGATTATGGCGACAATCAAGATGATTACGATTACCGCACCTATCATCACGCTTGTCATGAATCTTTGGTATCCGTAGCGGTAAGCCAAGTCTCCAAGACCTCCGCCTCCAAGAGTTCCTGCCATAGCTGTGTAGCCTATCAGTGTTATGATTGTCAGCGTGATTCCGGAAACAACTGACGGAAGAGCTTCTGGAATCAGAACTTTGCGGATTATCTGCCAGTTTGTAGAGCCCATGGCACGGGCCGCCTGAATCATTCCGGGATCAACTTCGCTTAGGGAGCTTTCTGTAAGACGGGCTATAAAAGGCATTGCCGCTATTGAAAGCGGAATAATTGTCGCTGCTGTTCCTATCGCGCTTCCAAGAATTAAACGTGTGAAAGGAATCAGCGCAATCATAAGAATTACAAAAGGAAAAGAGCGCAGAATATCTACGATCCGGCTTAAAATCTGGTTAAAAACAGGCTTCGGAGTGATTCCGAATTTTCCTGTTATGTTCAAAAGAACCCCTAGAGGAAATCCTACTAAAAGAGCAAAAAATGTTGAGAAAAAAGTCATCAAAAGTGTCTGCGCGGTGGACTGCAAAATCAATGGCAAAATTTGATTGAAAAAATAATCCATAAGTTAAAATCTCCTGCTGTTCTTTTTGGAAATGGCAAAATTTTCGTTTTATTCAACTGCTGTGCCCCATGTTTTTTGACTGCAGCCTTGTCATTTTTCTTCCTTCACATCGACTCCGTTCTTGTTTAACCATTCAATAGCTTTTTCAATTTCGCATTTCTCGCCTGTAAAGTCTAAAATCATTGTTCCGATTTTCTGTTCGGAAAGACTTTCAATTCCTGCGGCAAGAATATTGAATTCAACGTCAAATTTCTTTGACAGCTGGCTTAAAAGAGGTTCGCCTGTTGATTTTCCATTAAAATGAAGAATAAATTTTCCTGTTTTGTCGGAAAATTTTGTGATTATGCTATCTGTGTCCTTTGTTCTGTGGGCGACGTTTTTAAGGAAATCCTTGGTTGTTTCGGTTTTTGGATTTTTGAATATTTCAGAGACAAGTCCATGCTCCACAACTTTTCCGTTTTCAATTACCGCAACCTGATCACAGGCGTTAAGAACAACTTCCATTTGGTGCGTAATCATAACGACTGTGAGATTCATTTTTTTCTGGATGTCGCGGATCAGCTGTAGAATTGAAGCTGTTGTCTGAGGATCCAAGGCGCTGGTCGCTTCATCGCAAAATAAGATGTCCGGATTTGTCGCAAGCGCGCGGGCTATCGCGACTCTTTGTTTTTGACCTCCGCTCAAAGTGCTGATCGGCGCGTTTTCCCTGTCTTCAAGGCCGACAAGCTTCAGCATCTCCTTTATGCGTTCTTTTATCTTGTTTTTCGGGTAACCGGCGATTTCCATCGGGTATGCGATGTTTTTTCCTGCTGTGCGCGAGGTGAAAAGGTTGAAATTCTGGAAAATCATTCCGATCTGGCGCCTTTGCTTAATCAGCTTTTTTCCAGAAAGTTTTTCGACGCTCTTTTTGTTGTAGTAGATTTCACCTGAGTCTGGTTTTTCAAGCAGGCTGATGAGACGCACGAGAGAGCTTTTTCCAGCTCCGCTCTTTCCGATGATTCCAAAAATCTTGTTTTCAGGAATATTCAGCGAGACATTATTCACCGCAGTAATTTTTCCGCCGTCCTTAGAAATGTATGTTTTTTTAAGATTTACAAGATTAATTTCCATGAAAGAGATTGTGCTGAAAATTCAATGGTTTAACAAGTATATTTTGATTCTTGCGCAATTTTCCGCTTCAGCCGGCTGTTTTTTTGCTAGGATTTTATTTTTGAGCTTACTGGCAATAAAAATCATTAAATTTTTCTGCTGATAAAAAATCTGCAGTTTTTTGTCTTGAAAATCTTCAGAAATTCGCTAAATATTATTTTCTGATGCGGCGTTTTTTGCAGTTTGTTTTTTTTATTTTTTCGGTGTTCTTATCTCAGCCTGTTTTAGCTCAGCTTCTCGAGTTAAAGCATAATCCATGGGAGCTGATTATCTACCGGCCTGAAAATTCTCCGCAGATAAATGAGATCCGGTGCTTTCTTCAAATCACAGACGAGAACGGAAATGATGTTCTAGGAACAAAAGCTAAAGCGACTTATGAGTGGGTGTCTATTCCGGACGTTGTTCATTTCTTCAAAAAAAGAGTTTTTTTGAGCGGCGGAATGGCGGCCCATCTGCGGCTCCGCCCGGGAAAATACCGTTTTTCTGTTTTTACGCCAGAAAGCGAGCTTTCATCTTTTTCCGGAAGCGCGAAATCTGAATGGAAAAGCAATGTCTTTGAATATGACACTGAAAATCCCGCAAAAGTTATCTTTATTGTTCCGGAGTGCGATGACAACGGATTTTATAATGGCAACTGGTTTATTGACTGGAAAGCCCCCGCATGGCATATGTTCACGAAGCCAAAAAGATAATTTTTTATAATCATTTTTTTTGTTTTTTGCGCTCATTGTGAGTTTTTGTCACTTTTTTTATAATTCAGGCGAATTATGTTCCGCTGTTTCTAATTCTGCGCTTCATGATGAATTTAAGGGAATTTTTATGTTCAAGTCTTTTCTTCATCCCGACCTTATAAACGGAAAAATTTTCAGGTCGCTTGTATTTTTTACGCTTCCGCTTTTGATCTCATACATTTTTCAGCAGCTCTACAATGCCGCCGACACTGTTATAATCGGACATTGCCTTGGAGAAAATTCTCTTGCGGCTGTCGGTGCCTGCACTGCCCTGTATGACCTGTTCGTCGGATTCGGAGTCGGGTTTGGAAACGGCCTTGCAATTACTGCGGCACGCGCCTTCGGGGCCGGAGACACTGAAAAATTAAAGAAGGTTACCGCGGCAAGCCTTGTAATCACACTTGGAATCACCATTTTTATAATGCTTCTTGCGCATTTTTTTCTTTTCTCCGTGATGGAATCTCTGGGAACACCTGATGAAATTATCGATGAGAGTTTTTCCTATATTTCGATGATTGCGATCTGGTGCGGAGTTTTGTTTTTGTTCAATCTGTTCTCTGGAATGCTGCGCGCCATTGGAAATTCGTTTATGCCTCTCTTGTTTTTGATTCTGGCATCGCTGATAAATATTTTTCTTGATATTCTCTTTATGACGAAATTTCAGATGGGAATTTATGGAGCCGCGCTTGCTACTGTAATTGCGCAGGGAATTTCAGGATTCTTGACTCTTGCCTATATTCTGCGCCGCGCGGAACTTCTTATTCCGTCGCTTGAATCATTCAAAATTGACAGAAAACTGTATGCTGACTTGCTCGGGCAGGGGCTTTCAATGGCATTCATGAGCTCTCTTGTTCAATCCGGCACCGTAATCTTGCAGAAGGCAATCAACGGATTTGGAAGCTCGATAATTGCGGGACATAACTGCGCGAGAAAAATTTTCTCCCTTACCAATCTTCCTTTGATTACACTCGGCGTCTCTTTTTCCACTTTTATATCGCAGAATTTTGGAGCCGGAAAAATCGGGAGAATCAAAAAAGGAATTTTATGCGGTTTTTTGATTTCGGCAATATGGAATTTTGCGATGCTGATTTTTATTCCGCTTTCGATAAGACCGCTCGGAGCGTTTATTTCAGGTTCGTCAAATCCGGATATTTTAAGCTACACTTTTAAGTATATGATTTTTGCGGTCTGCTTCTATTTCCCGCTCGGAGCGATTTTTGTGATTAGAAACAGCCTTCAGGGGCTCGGCTGCAAGATTCTTCCGCTTTTTTCAAGCGTGATTGAGCTTTTTGGAAAAATAATCTTTGTTGTGCTGGTAATTCCCCGCATTGGAATTTGGGGCGTCATAACATGCGAGCCTCTTATCTGGTGCGCAATGTGCATACATCTTTTTTACGCGCTTTTTACAAACAAGGCCATGAGAAAAGATCAGAAATTGTAGAGTCTGATTTTTCATAAAAAATAAACGTAAAAAACGGGCATTCCGGCTAAAGCCGTCGCTACGTTCCAGGTTCCGCTTTCGCTTCATTCTAAAAAACTGCGGAATCGCAGGAAGCAAGATGTTTTTTAGAACGCTGCGCGCCTTCCACATCGCTAATGCGTCTGCTTTTGTAAAGCAAATTCTCCTCGCTTCAAAAAGCAACTGAAGCAAAAAAAACGCGGTTCAAACGAACCGCGCTTTTTGCTGTTACTTACGACAGGTTATTTTACGATGTCTGCAAGTGCTTTTTTCATTCCCTTTGACTGAATGTCTGCGAGGTTTGCTGCTACGCTTGCTTCGAGTCCTGCGTATTTTGTGAGGTCTTCTTTCCAGAAGTCAACGTTAGAAAGTACTTTGTTTGCAATAACTTTTGCATCTTTTGTTTCTTTGTTGAGGGCTGCAAAGAATTCGAGAACCGGGAGTGTATCCTTGTTTGGATAAACGCCTTCTTCTCTCTTTGATTCAAGATATTTTGCGCCTTTTTCGTCTTCTTTGATTTCTGTTCCGTTGTAGAATGCAATCAGCGCTGCAATTGAGAACGAAAGAAGTTTTGGTACTGAACCTGTCTTTGCGATTGTCTGTGTTACAGAAGGCAGACAGCGTGTCCAGTATTTTGCAACTGAGTTCAGGGAAATTTCGATCAGGCGGTGCGGGTTGAACGGATTCTGGAAGCGTGACCATACATTTTCCGCATATTCTTTGAGGTCTTCCTGGTCGCCGTTGATTGAAGGAATGATTTCATCGAAGATAACTTTGCGCATGAATTTCTGTGCATCTGCGTTCGGTGTGTTGAAGCCTGTTCCTACTTTTTCTGAACAAACGATGTCCTGAACGTAGTTTGAACCTGCAAGGAATGCTGCCAGAACAGAAGAAGTGTGAGCACCATTCAAAATGCGTACTTTTCTTGTGTGGTAGTAATCCATGTTCTGAACCCACTTAACGGAAAGTCCTGCTTTAACGAGCGGGAGTTCGTCTTCGTGTGATTTTTTAGATTCAATAACCCAGAAGTGGAAAAGTTCTGCTGAGTCGAGAAGTTTGTCTTCATATCCGAGTTTTTCGCAGATTTCTTCAGCCTGAGTTTTGCCTGTTGCTTCATTTTTAGAAAGAAGAGGGAAATATCCCGGAACGATGCGGTCAACGAGACAAGAACAAACATCGCATGCTTCGTCAAACCAGTTGATGAAGTCAGGTCCGAGCTGCCACATTTCTGCGTAGCGGAGAATGTTGATGCGGAGGTTAAGGCCAGCCTGGTCAGAAAGTTCGCAAGGAATAAGAATCATTCCCTTTGAAGTGTCTCCCTTGAAAGCCTGGAAACGTTTATAGAGGAAAGCTGTTACTTTTGCAGGGAAGTTTTTCTGTGGTTTCTGGTCAAGAGTTACTGGAACTCCGTCAATTTCTGCATCAAAGCGAATGCCAGCTTCTGTTGTGTTTGAAACGATAAAGCGGAGATCCGGGCTGGAAGCCAATGCAATGTATTCATCGTAATTTGTGTACGGGTTGATTGAACGGCTGATGGAATTGATTGTGCGTGTTTCAACTGTTGGTTTTCCGTCTTTCATGCCGCGGAGAACTGTTGTGTAAAGGTTGTTCTGAGCGTTCATTGCATCAATCATACCTTTTTCAAGCGGCTGAACGATTACAACATTTCCGTTGAAATCTGTTTTTTCGTTTACGATATCAATCTGCCAGTCTACAAAAGCGCGAAGAAATCCGCCTTCACCAAACTGAAGAATCTTTTCCGGGCGCTGTACAGTTTTTACAACGTCTTTTATTGACTTTAATGCCATATCTTAAAACCTCCGTCAGCACAGATTTTTTTTCTGGGCCAAGCTTAAATCCAATATCTTAGCCATTCTACTATTAAAACGTTGTTGTTTCAACTTTTAGAAATTCTGCTCTGTTTTTTGTAAAAAAACTTTCTAACTTGTAAAAAAAACGACATCATTATAAGATATTGGAATGGAAAATTTTCATAAAGGAAAAAGAATCGGGTTTATACTTGGAACAATTCATTCTGGCTCTGCGCTTAAGCTTTGGCATAAACTTGCCGCAAAAGCAGAAAGTCACGAAGGTTCTTTTTTTGTTTTTCCTGGCGGAAAGCTGGATTCGCGCTCTGAATCTGGTGAAATCAGAAATAAAATTTATTCTCTTGTAAATTCTGAGAATATTGACGGTCTTATAAGCTGGGCTTCAAGTATTGGCGGAGATGTTGCTTCTGCTGATTTGGAAAATTTCCATAGAAAATTTGACAATATTCCTTATGTGACAATCGGGCAGAAAATAAACGGGCATCCGAATGTGGCTTTTGACGCTTACTCAGGAATGAAATCGCTTGTAAGCCATATAATATCAGCTCATAATGCAAAAAAAATAGCCTTTATACGTGCTTCGGCTGTCCATACGTCAGCAAATGACCGTTACCGGGCTTATTTGGATGCTGTTTCTGAGGCAGGATTAGAAACTTCTGAAGAGACTTTGGTTTCTGACAGTTTTTGCTGGGATGAAGGCGAAAAGGCGATAAAGCAGCTTTGTGAAGAGCGGGGGCTTGTTCCTGGAAAGGATTTTGATGCGGTCGTCTGTGCAAGCGACATGATGGCGTTTGCTGTCGAGTCTTATTTGAAAAAATACGGCGTCAGAATTCCGAAAGATGTGATTATCTGCGGATTTAACGATACTGCTGAAAGCCGGATTTCTGTTCCTTCATTTTCCACTGTTCATATGCCGCACACAGAGCTGGGCTATGCGGCATACGACATGATTAATGATATT
>CAVDRA010000045.1:0-10156 GCA_963611155.1 bacterium
GAGCTTACAGGCTACACAATCCAGACGCTTCACGAAAAGCTCAAAATCGAGCAGGCAAAAAAGCTTCTCCAGATTGACTCAATAAAGCTCACGGAAATTGCCGCAAGGCTCGGTTTCCAGAACCAGAACTATTTTTCAAGCGTTTTCAAGAAAAACACCGGCCTAAGCCCGAGAAACTGGGCAAAAAATCATAATTAAGATTTTCCGGAAAAAAAACTCGTCTTTCTGGGCAAAACCGCACGGGCAAAAACTCACGTTTTTTTGAAGCAAAAACACACCATTTTGAACGTGTTCGGGAATCTATAAATTTTCAATTTTGGGCAGATATTGAAATCAGCAATTTTCTGCATATCTTAAATTCAGCATGCGAGCTTCAAAAAAATCGCCCGGAACGCCTTTTATTCAAGGGCTTTCGTTTTTCAGCTTTTGATGTTCTTGAATAAAAGACAAGATTTTTCTAAGATTGGGGTGTATGAAAAATTCGGATTTAATAAAAGAATTTATTGATGAAAGCGTGATAAATTCGCTCGGCGTACTCCTTTCTTCTGACGACATAAACGAAATCAAAAAATCCTCAAAAGTGATTGCTTCACAATTCGGAGACGATTTCGATCCTGAGAATTCTGAAAAGCTCATGCAGAGTTTCAAAAAAAATCTGTCGCTTTTGATTCAGAAGACATGGGTTGAAGGATCAGACGCGCTGCAGAAAGAAGCTGTTCTAGTCCGCCTCGAAAAATACTGCTCGCTGATAGAACAAGACAAATGGGCGGAAGGTTTTGCGTCTTTCAAGCAGATTCTGAATTCCGTGATTTATCTAATGTTCGGTGCAATCTGCAAGTCGGACGAATTTGAGGAATACGCGCTTAGAATCGATCCTGAATTCGGCATTTTCTGCTGGTATGAAAAAAATCTTCCTGACACAAACTGCTGGACAAACGAAAAAAACAAGTTGATTCTCCTGATTGCGATGTATTTTTTGGCCAACTACTAGCGAAGAATTTCTATGGATATAGATTCTATATGCAAAAAACTCCGTGCCGCTTCTGAAAAACTTGCCCTTCAGACTGCGGCTCAAAAAAACACTGCTCTTGAAGCAGTCGCAATCTCAATAGAAGGAAACCGCGAAAAAATTCTTGAGGCAAATTCCAAAGACGTTGAAAAAGCCCGCTCAAAAGGAATGACGGAAAGCTTAATAGAGCGTCTTTCTCTCGACGACAAAAAACTCAATTCGATTCTCGATTCAATCAGAACAATAATCAAACAGAACGACCCGATTGGCGCGGAGACAGCCGGCTGGAAAACTCCGCAGGGAATGACAATCCGGCAGGTCCGGGTGCCGCTCGGCGTAGTTGCAATAATCTATGAAAGCCGTCCGAATGTTACAGCCGACGCTTTTTGTCTTGCATACAAAAGCGGGAATGCGATTCTCCTCCGCGGATCGTCATCTGCAATCAACTCGAATCTCGCGCTTGAAAAAGCCATAAAAGACGGTTTGGATTCGGCTAATGCAAAAGGAGCTGGAATTTCTGACGCTATCAAGCTTGCTCCCTGCGAAAGCCACGATGAGGTTGAACAGATTTTATCTGCCACCGGAAAAATCGATGTTGCTCTTCCGCGCGGCGGAGCAAAACTTATAAATATGGTCGTTGAAAAAGCAAAGATTCCAGTAATCCAGACTGGAGCAGGAGTTTGCCACCTTTATGCCGATGAAAGCGCGGATGAAGAAATGGCTTTGAATATCGCATGGAACGCAAAAACCCAGCGGCCTGGCGCATGTAACGCGATTGAGTGCATCCTTGTAAACGAAAAAATCGCGCGTTCCTTTGTTCCGAAACTCGCCCGGAAATTCGCCGGAAAAGTGGAGCTCCGCTGCGATGAAAAATCCTTTGGAATAATCAAAAATTTTTCGGAAACAGAAAACCAAAAAATTGAAAATCTTGCCTTAAAAAAAGCTTCTCAGGAAGATTTCGGATTTGAATTTCTTGACTTTATCTGCGCGCTAAAAGTTGTTTCAGATTTGGACGAGGCAATTTCATTCATAAACTCGCACAATACAAAACATTCAGAATGTATCGTCACAAACGACAGAAATCATGCCCGGATATTCCAGTCAAAAGTCGATGCCGCCTGCGTCTATGTAAATTCAAGCACGCGGTTCACTGACGGCGGAGAATTCGGCTTTGGCGCCGAACTTGGGATTTCAACGCAGAAACTTCATGCGCGAGGTCCGATGGGCATAAAAGCGCTCACAACCACAAAATACTTGATCGATGGCGACGGCCAGACAAGATAAAAAACGCTAAAAATTGCTTCCACAATAATTTTTAGTAGTGAAGTTTTTTCAATCGGCGTTTTCGCAAACTGAAATTTCCGCCATCCCTGGCTCATAGCCAACATGGAGTTTTATTCAAGGAGAAAAAAATGAGCAAAGCAACACAGACAAGCAAAATCGAGGAAGCAATCTGTTCCTCTAGAAAAATCGTGATTAAAATCGGCTCAAACACGCTTGCAAAGGCAGACGGAACCCAAAATATAGAATTTATGGCCAATTTCGCGCGCCAATGCAAAAATTTGACCAGCGCAGGGAAACAGCTTGTAATCGTTTCATCAGGAGCGCAAGTTTCAGGCGTTTCAACACTCAAGGAATGGGCGCGCAAAAAGGATCTTCACTTTAGGCAAGCGCTTTGCGCAATCGGGCAAGTTGAGCTTATGGTGCAGTGGAGAAAGGCTTTTAACGAGCAAGGAATACACATCGGCCAGCTTCTTCTCACAAAAGAGGATTTTGAGGACAACAACCGTTCGCTCAACATACGAAACACGCTGTTTACGCTTGCGGACGAGGACGTTGTGCCAATCATCAACGAGAATGACTCTGTTTCAACACTGGAATTCTCAATCGGAGACAATGACAACCTTAGCGCTCTCACAGCGATTCTCTGGAGCGCAGACTTGCTGATTCTGTTCAGCGATATTGACGGAGTTTACACAGACAATCCGAAGACAAATCCTGACGCAAAACTTATCGAATCTGTCGCCTCAATTTCAGAGCTCCGGTCAAAGATTCATATCGGCGGCACAAACAGCTTTGGAACCGGCGGAATTGAAACAAAAATTCAAGCGGCAGAAAAAACAACGCCTTACGGAATTCCGCTTCTTCTTGCAAACGGAGGAAAAGAAAATATTCTTGACAACCTTGCGAGCGGAAATGCAAAAGGAACGCTGTTTTTAGCGCAATAAAGCCCCCAATTTTAAAGAGGAAAAATTATGGAAAAAATCGCTTTTATTGGAATGGGAAACATGGCGCAGGCTTTGGCGAGCGGATTTGTAAAATCAGGCAAGATTAAGCCTGCTGACATTTTCGCCTACGCTCCAAACCAGGAAAAACTCGCGTTAAATGCAAAAAAAATCGGATTTACGCCATGCCATTCGCCAGAAGAGGCTGTTTCAAAAGCAGACACTGTCTTTATGGCGTGCAAGCCTTGTCAAATTGAGGAAGTCTTAAAAGAAATCAAAAACAACATAAAAAGCAAGGCCTTGATTTCAATTGCGCTCGGCTGGAATTTCGATAAATACCAGAAATATCTTGACTCAAGCACAAGAATCCAGTTTGTTATGCCGAACACTCCGGCAATGGTTGGCGAAGGCGTGTTTCTTTTTGAAAAGTCAAACTCGCTGAATGCCGATGAAAGAAAATCGGCGTGGGAACTTTTTTCTGCGCTCGGCACTGCAGAAGAGCTTCCAGATAATCTGATGGGAATCGGCGGAGCTATAAGCGGATGCGGACCGGCATTTGTGGACTTATTTCTTGAAGCATATGCAGATGCGGCCGTAAAATACGGAATTCCGCGGACCACAGCATACAAGCTCGTAAGCCAGACAGTTCTCGGCTCAGCAAAACTTCAGCTTGAAACAGGAACTCATCCGGCAGTTCTGAAAGACAATGTCTGTTCGCCGGCAGGAAGCACAATCCGAGGAGTTACCGCGCTTGAAGAAGCCGGACTTCGAAATGCATGCATAAAGTCGATTGACAAAATAATGGAAAAATAAAAGACAAAAAAATAAGCGGAGACATTCAAAATACCCCCGCTTGCAGCAAAACAGATTATATTCTGCTTTTTATCAGAAAAAAATTAGCGGATGTCAGTTCTTGGCAGAAACTTTCACAATTCTTGAGCCGTTCGCATAAATTCTATATGTTACGGCTGGAGCATTGCTGTAAGTTATTTCAATCGGAGTCTCGTCTCCAGAAAGATTGTCGGCAAAAAGAATCGGCGGCATCAATTTTCAGAAGATATTCACACTTTCTCTTTTTCTTCAAATTTTCAAGACGGCAAGAATCAGCGCTGTTATGATAAATAGCAACATAGTCTTCCTGCTTGAATTTCGCCTCGCCATTGTCGAGCTGGAAAGAAGCGCCTTTCGATCCTGCCACAGCCTCAAGCACAACCGGCTTTCTGAACGACATCCAGCCAGTTCCGATTTTCGACTTGGGAATCTTGTCGCATTCACAGAACCTGCGCTCGCAGAAGAGGCTCCTCCGTCAGCAACAAGAGACTCGGAAAACATAAAACCGCCAGCCAAAACAGCAGCGCAAACCAAAGATAATTTTTTGAACATTTTTAATTCCTCCATTTTTAGAAATCTTGATTCTTGTATAATGCTGAGCGGGAAAATTAAAATGTGTTTTTTTGTAATTTTTCAGATATTTTTTCTCAAGGCAACATAAAATCACAAGATGAAAAATCAAAAAAGCAGAGAAGAACGAGCTCTTCAAAAATTGTTTTTTATATTAAAATCAGATTATGGATTTCTTTGAGCTGAACGCTTTCTATATGCTTTCAAAAACGCTTCACTTTGCGCACACGGCAGAAAAAGTGCATTTGAGTCCTTCCGCGCTTAGCAGGCTTGTTTCCAGGCTCGAAGAGGAAGCTGGAACTCCGCTCGTTGACCGCACAAACCGCGACGTAAAGCTCACTCAGGCGGGGAAAAAATTCTCGGATTTTGCAAAAAGCTGTCTCGAACAAAAAGAAGATGTTTTTAACTCGTTCAAAAGCCAGAACAATGAAATCGCAGGAACTTTAAGGCTTTATGCGTCAGTAACGGCATGCTACTCGATAATTCCGAGCTTTCTAAAAACGCTTTCTGAAAAATACCCTCTGATTCACATCGAAATCGAAACCGGAGATCCAGCCGGAGCAACTGCGGCTGTAAAAACAGGACGAGCTGACGTTGCGGTAGCGGCGATCCCATCTGACGAGGAAGGTTATTCCGCGCTTATCGATGCGATTCCTGTCCATAGAACGCCGCTTGTATTTGCCGCAAGCATCGGCTCGCCTTATGAAAACGTTTCTGGAAGCCCGCAGGACATCGTAAGCTCAGTTCCGCTGATTCTGCCTAAAACAGGCCTTGCGCGTGAGCGTTTTGAGCTTTGGATAAAATCACGGAATGTAAAGCCTGTTATTGCCGCCGAAACAGAAGGAAACGAGGCGATTATGGCGCTAGTCCAGCTCGGGCTCGGAATCGGACTGATTCCGCATATAGTTCTCACCCAGGGGCCTTATGTAAAGGGCTTTACTTGTCATGCGGCGGGAAACGCGCTTGGCTACTACGAAGTAGGATTTATTCAAAAGCGGGAAATTTCCGGTTCTGAATCCTACAAGAGAATGAGAAACGCAATAAACAAAATTTTGCACAGCCAAGACTAAAATTTTCTGTCTGTTTTTTAACATCACAGACAAAAATCTAAAAACCGCAAAGACAGAAAAATCATAAAGACTTTGTTAAAAGGTTATAAAACGCGAAAATAAGTTTTTTGAATTTTCTGAAAAACAAGAAGCGGCGGCATCTGCAAAAACAGCGTCTCTTCATAATTATCAGAAAATTCTGTATATTGAATCTATGAATTTTGACGTTTCAATCACAATCAAGCCAAATGACGAAAAAAATCAAGAGCTTATCGATACAGAGCTTTTAAAGGCGATTCTAAAAAAAGACATCAAGGCGGAAAAAGGCGGATTCAAGTCTGTCTTTATAAAAAAATCAATTGACGCAAGACATGGGCAGCTAAAAGTGATTCTCCGCTACAAAATCTATATCGGAGAAGAGCCGAACGGCGACGGCGAGACAATTCCAATCTGGAAACATGCGAACGGCAAGAAAACGGTTGTAATCGTCGGCTCAGGGCCGGCAGGACTTTATGCGGCGTTCAAGCTGCTTGAAAACGGAATAAAACCGGTTCTCGTGGAACGGGGAGCCGCCGCAAGCGAAAGAAAAGACGACATCTCAGAACTTGAAGAAGAAGGCAAGCTCAACAGCCAGTCAAATTACTGCTTTGGCGAAGGCGGAGCCGGAACCTTCTCTGACGGAAAACTTTACACACGCTCAAATAAGCGTGGCGACATCGGAAAAATCTACAGAATTTTCGTTGAATTCGGGGCGGACGAAAATATTCTGACCGACTCGCATCCTCACATCGGAACTGACAAGCTTCCAGGAATCATTGAAAAAATGAGAGAAAAAATAATCTCTCTAGGCGGAGAATTCCATTTCAACACGCTATGCACAGATTTGCTCACAGAAAACAAAAACAGCGTGAAAGCCGTAAAAGGAATCAGGACAAAAGACTTGAAAACAGGCGCTGAAAACGAATTCCACGGAGACGCAGTTATTCTTGCAACCGGACATTCCGCAGTTGACATCTATAAAATGGTCGCGAAATCTGCTCCGGATGCTCTCGAGGCAAAAACTTTCGCGGTCGGCGTGCGTGTCGAGCATCCGCGCTCTTTAATCGACTCGATCCAATTCCACGGAAAACAAATGGCGCAGGCCGCAGAATACCGCCTTACAGCCCAGGAAGACGGACGCGGAGTATACAGCTTCTGCATGTGTCCAGGAGGATACGTTGTTCCATGCGCCACAGCCGAAAATCAGATTGTCATAAACGGAATGTCGGCTTCCGGAAGAAACAGCAAATGGAGCAACGCGGCAATTGTAGTTGAGCGCCGGCCTGAAGACATTCCGCACGAATTTGTAGAACAGGCAAAAAAAGATGGCTGCCCTGCCCTTGCCGGTCTTTATGCCCGCACTTGGCTTGAGGAAGAAACTTTCAGGCAAGGAAGCGGACAGTTTGCCCCTGCGCAGCGGCTAGCTGACTTCTTAAACCACAAAGAATCAAAAGAGCTTCCTGAAACCAGCTATAAGCCAGGCGTCGTTCCAAGCCGGCTCGACAAATGGCTTCCGGACAGCATAAAAAAGCGGCTCGCAACCGGATTCAAAGATTTCGACAAGAACATGCATGGATTTATCTGCGACGAGGCGCTTCTCATCGCAACAGAGACTCGCACCAGCACGCCTGTCAGAATATTAAGAAACAGGGAAACTCTTGAGTGCGAACAGCTCAAAAACCTTTATCCTTGCGGAGAAGGCTCTGGATACTCAGGCGGAATTGGCTCGTCTGCGATGGACGGAGAAAAAATCGCGGCCGCAATTATTGAAAAGCTCTCCTAAAAACCCCGCCGATTCTTAAAACTTCATGTTTATGTTTTCATTCTAGAAAGCAGATTCCAAAGAAACGGCAGAAAACAAAGGCGGCAAGCCAAATAACACTTGCCGCCGTCTCTTCCAAGATAAAATTCAAGCCCTGAAATTCAGGCAATTTTTAAAAATCAAGAAAACGGCAGGCAAAACGGATAAATGACAGAGGCAGAACTGAAATTCACTTTGGAAACAGTCGGAAGATTCGATTTTATACACGACGGAATAGAGTATACAATTCTCCTCGATACCGACGAAAAGGGAAAACAGCAAATAAGATTCTCGCGGAGCTTTCAGGAAACGAGATTTTCGTCATGGGGAGAGCTGATGAACCTTGCAAAAGTCGAAAATCATTATTTTAAATACGTTCTTCGGGAACTATAAAAAATTGAAAAAAAATCTTCTCGCATCTTTCCTTTTTCTAATGGCTTTCACCGCTTTCCCGCTTTTTTCTGACGGAAAACAGAATTTTTGCTGCTGGGCGCCGCAGCCGCTCCAGAGATTTTTCTATCCGGAAAAACTTTCAGAATTTATTGGCTGCTACCCGAACATTGAATTCAAGCCGGTTTTTGACATTAAAACTTTTGACTGGAAAATTTTTCTGACCGTAAATGATTTCTACCTTTCTTCTAAAAATCAGCAGAAAAACAAGACGAACGCAAAAAGTCAAGCTGTCCTGTACTGGGCGGACGGCAGACTTTTGCCAAAAGAAGAGCTTTCCCGAAAGTCTGAATACTGGCCTCTCCAATATCATTACGAAAACCGGCAGCGCGATCCGAAAACTTACACGCAGGAAGAAATCAGCGAAATCTTGCAGTTCGGCTCAATTTCAAGCAGAAAAACGCAAGCGGGAACCCCAATGTTCTTTTTCGATTTTATCTATTCGGCAAAATCACGGGCGGCAATCGAGAATCATATAACAAGCACGCTTTTTCTTGGAAAAAGAACAAAAATTCATGCGCTTATTCTCCCGCAGGTAAAAAAAATCGAATCGGAAATTCTGGAAGAGGCAAAAAATGACGAGGAAGTAAAACGGTTTGTTGATGAGCTGAAATCCGCAGACGCTTACTACTGGCGGGTCATTTCGGGAACAACAAGAAAATCTTTTCACTCATACGGAATCAGCATAGACTTGCTTCCAGTCCGTCTTCGAGGCAAGGCAATTTACTGGAGCTGGGAAAAAGACAAGCTCGGCGACAAATGGATGATGGTTCCGCTGGAAAAACGATGGAGTCCCGGCAAAAAAGTCATCAGGATTTTCGAAAAAAACGGCTTTATCTGGGGCGGAAACTGGATAATTTTCGACAATATGCATTTTGAATATCATCCAGAGCTGACTATGCCTCTACAGCAAACTAAAACAGCGAACTCTGTCTTGCATCAATAAAATGCGGGTGTCAGACTGAGAAAGCTGCCTCACAGACGAGTCTGCAAAGCAAACAGAGTGAATTAAAAGATTCAATTTTCATATTGATATTGCGCATAAGCATAAGCATTATGAAAATGAATGCTTTCTTCTGTTTCCGCCTCAACAGCAAATCCCTTAAAGCCCATTTTCTTTAGCCCGAGATAAACTTCCCTCACAACATCCTCCACAAAACGCGGATTGTCGTACGCATGCTCTGTAACAAATTTTTCATCGGCCCGCTTTAAGACAGAATAAAGCGGAGTTGAAGCGCAATCTTCTATCATGGAAATCACATCCTCAATCCAGAAAAATTTTGAATAGAGAATCTTCACTTTTACGAATCCGCGCTGGTTGTGCGCTCCATATTCTGAAATGGCTTTAGAACAGGGGCAAAGAGTCGCAACCGGAACTTTTACCGAAACAAAAAATTTTTGCGATATTTTCTTTTCTAAAGCACGGCTCTCATTTCCAGAACTGCAATCCTCTTTTTTTGCTCCCTGCAAAACAGAGCTTTCCCCTTCATAAGTGCAGGTGTATTCCATCATTCCGGGAGATTTTGTCACGGGCGAAAGCTTCTCGACAAAATAAGGAAAAGTGATTCTTCCGAACGCGCGCTGAGCATCAAGTTTTGTTCTGATTTCCTCAAGCATATCGAGAAAATTGTTCATAGAAATATCCTTATGATACTTATGAAAAACTTGAATAAAGCGGCTCATATGAGTGCCCTTAAAATTATGCGGCAGATTCACAAAAAGATTCACAGAGGCTGTCGTGTTCTGAATATTTTTAGCCTTATCAAGCACCTGAAGAGGATATTTCACATTTTTTACACCGACTTTCTCCAGCGGAACTTCCCGCGTATCGGATGTGTTCTGAATGTCAATCATAAATCAATTCAAAATAAAAAGTTCTAAAATAAAAAGCGGGCGGAAAATCGCCCTGCGAGCCAAATGCCTTGCGTTTTCCAGAAAATATTATTTTGCGAGAGTATTCTCTGCGGCTTCAAGCGTGTTGTACATCAACATTGCGATTGTCATCGGACCGACGCCGCCTGGAACCGGCGTGATAAAGCTTGCTTCCTCTCTTATCTGGTCAAAATCGCAATCGCCGATTAAGCGGTAGCCTTTTTTCTTTGTGTCGTCTGGAATTCTGTTTACGCCAACATCAATAACAACAGCTCCGTCTTTTACCATGTCGCCTGTTACCGTGTGAGGA